>JBIPMZ010000195.1:0-4864 GCA_044376165.1 Cyanobium sp. | reverse complement strand
CCCGCTCTCGAACTCCACCGGCGCCTGCTGCGAAGGCTTGAGCCCCGCCTCCGCCCGCAGGTTGCGCACCACACGAATCGCATCGATCAGCTCCTTGAAATCCGCCTCCAGCTCGTCATCCAGGGCTGCAGCATTCGCCACCGGCCAGGCCTGCAGGGCCAGGAACTCCCCCTCCGCCGCGCCCGTGAGCCCATGCCAGAGCTCCTCGGTGAGGTGGGGCAACAGCGGCTGGAGCATCACCAGCAGCTCTCCGAGCACCTTGGCGAGCACCTGGCGGGCGGTGCGCTGGTCGGCCAGGGCTGCGGCGAGGGCCTCGCTCTCCAGATCGCTGGCCACCTGCAACCGCCGCTTGCTCAGCTCCAAATACCAATCGCACACATCATTCCAGGCGAATTCATATAAACCCCGCGCCGCTTCGCCGAGGGCATAGCTGGCGTAGCGCTCCGCCGTTTCCTGATTGACGCGAGCCAGGCGGGAGAGGATCCAGCGATCCGCCAGCTGCAGTGGCCTGCCCTCTCGCTCCAGTGCGGCCGGATCGGGATCGCCCAAACTTGCCGGCGTCTCCCCCCCCAGATTCAGCAGCGCAAAGCGGGTGGCGTTCCAGAGCTTGGTGGCGAAGTTGCGGGCTGCCTCCACCGTGGCGGAGGTGTCGGATTTGCGGTCGTAATCGAGGCGGATGTCCTGTCCCGCGCCGGCCACCTTGCGCACCAGGGCGAAGCGAAGGGCGTCGGCGCCGTAGCGCTCGATCAGCCGCAGCGGATCGATGCCGTTGCCGGCGCTCTTGCTCATCTTGCGGTTTTGCTCATCGCGCACCAGGCCATGGATGTACACATCCCCAAAGGGCATCCAGGCCGATGGGGTGGGATCGGGCTCGGCCAGAAAGGCGCCGGCCAGCATCGTCATCCGCGCCACCCAGAAGAAGATGATGTCGAAGCCGGTCACCAGCACGCTGGTGGGGTACCAGCGGGCCAGATCGGCGGCGGCGGCGTCCGGCCAGCCGAGGGTGGAGAAGGGCCAAAGACCGCTGGAAAACCAGGTGTCGAGCACGTCCGGGTCCTGCTCCAGCAGCAGGGGGTGGGCGTGGGTACCGCCGCCGTACTGCGCCTCGGCCTGGGCGCGCGCCTCCGCCTCGTTGGGCGCCACCACATACGGCGTGTTGTCGGTGATTACGCCGCCGGTCTCGCTCACCACAAACCAGGCGGGGATGCGGTGGCCCCACCACAGCTGGCGGCTGATGCACCAGTCGCGGATGTCGGTGAGCCAGTCGCGGTACACCTTGCTCCAGCGCTCCGGCACAAAGCGCGGTGAAGGTCCGCCGGGATCGGCCAAGGCCTCGCGGCAGCGCTCCGCCAGAGGCGCGGTGCGCACAAACCATTGCGTGGAGAGCAGCGGCTCCACCGGCACCTTGCCCCGATCCGAAAACGGCACGCTGTGGCGATAGGGCTCCACCTTCACCAGGCAGCCCTCGGCCTCCATCGCCGCCACCACCGCCGCACGCGCCTCGAAGCGATCCAGGCCCGCGAAGCGACCGGCCGCTTCATTCATCGTGCCGTCGCGGTTCATCACCGTCACCAGCGGCAGCTCGTGGCGTTGGCCGATGGCGAAGTCGTTGGGGTCGTGGGCGGGGGTGACCTTCACGCAGCCGGTGCCGAACTCCGGATCCACATGCCCATCGGCCACGATCGGGATCTCACGGCCCACCAGCGGCAGGCGGAGGCTCTGGCCCACCAGGTCGGCGTAGCGGGGATCGGCCGGGTTCACCGCCACCGCCGTGTCGCCCAGCAGGGTTTCGGGACGGGTGGTGGCCACCTCCAGGTGGGTGCGGCCGTCGGCGGCGGGGCCAGCGGCCAGCGGGTAGCGGAAATGCCAGAGGTGGCCGTCCACCTCCTTCATCTCCACCTCCAGATCGCTCACCGCCGAACCGGAGGCGGGGCACCAGTTCACCAGGTACTCGCCCCGGTAGATCAACCCCTGCTGATGCAAGCGCACGAACGCCTCCACCACCGCCGCGCTGCAGCCGGCATCGAGGGTGAAGCGCTCGCGGCGCCAATCCACCGAATAGCCAAGGCGGCGCAGCTGGCCGACGATCGTGCCGCCGCTCTCGGCCTTCCAGGCCCAAGCGCGCTCCAGGAAAGCCTCACGGCCCAGGTCTTCCTTGCGCTGCCCCTCCGCCTGGAGCTGCTTCTCCAGGATCGTCTGCACGGCGATCGAGGCGTGATCGGTGCCGGGCAAGCACAGAACGTTTTTGCCCTGCAGCCGCTGGAAGCGCACGATGGTATCGATCAGGGCCGTGTTGAAGGCATGGCCCATGTGCAGACTGCCGGTCACATTCGGCGGCGGGATCACCACCGCAAAGGGGTCGCCCGCCGTGGCGGGATCGGGGTGGAACGCACCCGCCTTCTCCCAAGCGGCCTGCCAGCGCGACTCGGTGCCGGCCGGGTTGTAGGTCTTGGGCAGGGCGGCGAGCTCAGGCGGGCGGGCGGCCTCGGGCACTGGAAAACGGCAGGAGGAGCCCCATGGTGGCAGCGGGGGGGGCGAGGATGGCTACTGAATGTCGGCCTCCGGGGGGGGGATCTGCACGGTACCCATCGGCTCCACTCCGCAGACGCCCGGCACGTCCGCGAGGGCGGAGAAGTTTTCCATCGTTACCCGACCCGTCACCAGGCCCAGATGGGCCTGCGGTTCGCCCGTGATTTCTAGGCCGTAATTCTCGAGTCCGGTGACGATCAGATCGAACCCCCCCGGACTGGTATCGACAACGGTGACGATCACGTCAAACTTTGCGGGATTTCCATCGCCCATGCTGGACTCCTTCTGCGTTGAGCGTAGTCGGACAGTTCGATGAGCGTACCCGACTCCCCCGCGGGGGACAAGCACGCCCAAGGGCTACGGGGCCTGCACGAGCCCGCGGCCCCCATCCACGAGGGGAAGCGAAAGCGCTCGGGCGCTGCTGGTGAGCCGTTGCCAAAGGGCAGGGCCGCGGACACCGGTGGCCTGGGCCCAGAGGGCGGCGATGCCGGCGACATGGGGGGTCGCCATGCTGGTGCCGTTGAGAAGGCGATAGCGCGCTGGCATCAACCAGCTGGAATACACGGAGACTCCCGGGGCGGCGAGATCCACCGCCGTTCCAGGCGCGAGGGCCGTGTCGCGGGCCGAGAAATTGGCGATCCGCAAATTGCCATCCAGCGCCGCCACCGCCAGGAAGGTTTTGCTGTTCGCCGGACGGCAGACGAAGCCAAAGTTTCCGGCGGAGCGGTTGGCGTTGTTTCCGGCGGCCGCAACGATCAGGGAGCCGGCATTGAGGGACCGCTGGCCGGCGGTCTCATAGAAGGTGGTGGAGGTGGGCACATCAGCCCCAAGCGACATGGAAATCACCTGACAGCGGTTGGCGACGGCCCAGTCGATGCCGGCCAGGATGCCACCGTCAGAGCCGCTGCCCAGGTCGGAGAGCACCTTGCCGATGAAGAGGTTCGCCTGAGGAGCGGCGCCGTAGCGCGGCCCGATCGCTGGCTTGAGCGGGCCACAGGCGGTTCCCGTGCAATGGGTGCCATGGCCGTGGCCATCGTTCGCGCTGCCCACCCCGGAGAGGAAGGAGCGCGAGACGATGCTGCGTCCGAGGAAATCCGGATGGCCCAGCAGCAGGCCGGTGTCCAGCACCGCAACGTTGACGCCCTTGCCGCTGAACCGCGACCCCGCCGCCTTGGTGGCGAGGAGCCCCCAGGTGTGGGTGGGACTGTCGACGAAACCCGCCACGTCGATCAGTTCCGAGTCCTCCTCCCCCGGCTTCGGGCCCTTGGCGGCCGCCTCGTAGAGGGTCTGGGCGCAGTCCCGGAAGCCCCGCAGGTAGTCAACGGAAACCCCCGGCCATTCGCTGAGGGCATGCATGATCCCCTCGGGCTCCACCGCGAGGATCGCCGACTCCTCGCCGGACAGCGATGCCAAGGAAACCGCAGCATCGGGGGCGACGCTGACCACAGCCATGCCGAGATTGCCGAGAACCGCGCCCCCCTCCTCGACGGGCACCTGGTCCATGTCGATGCCGGACTCGGCAAAATCGGCACTGCGCACAAGATTGCTTTCTCGCACGCCGGCGCTGTCATAGAGGGCGGCGACGCCCTCCTCGGCGGCTCCCTCGCGGAAGGTGACGATATAGCGACCGGTGCTTTCCGTGCCGCTGGGGGCTGTGAATGGAGAGTTCATGGGGCTGGAATCCAGAAGAAGGGAGGAGGGGGAAGGGGAGGGGATCAGGAACAGGCCTCACCCAGATCGGCAAGGGCGAGCTGCCGCAGCGGTTCCTCGACCCGTCCCCGGGCGAGGGTCAAGAGCCAGCATTCGAGCGAGCGCCCGCTGTCGAGCCAATGCAGGGTGGCTCCGTTGCGACGGGTGGCTTGGATCACGCCGCCACCCACCTCGAGGGCGACGATCGGATTCAGCCACGGGGGTTCGTGCGCCATCTGCCGAGCCGGCACGGGGCCGAGATGCAGACCTCGATAGCCCAGGCCATCCGGCAGGGCGGCGGACGCTGCGGCGGGCAGGGTCACCAGGCGGCTCTCCAGCTCGGCAAGCTCGGAGGGCGCAAGCTGCCAGTGAGGGTTGGGCCGACCACTGAAGAGATCGATCTCCACCTGCATCATGGGCTGGAGCACCAGCTGAGCGGCAGTATCCATGGCGTTTAGCGAATAAGTTGGGTGCGGCAAGTATAGAAGTAACCGCAGAATTGTGTGTAAGGGCCCCGGTTGCAGGTCTCCGGGTTGGTGATCACCTTGCCGCTGTTGTCGGTGTTGCGAACCGCCGTGCCCCCGGGCTTATGGCTCCAGAACCCTTCCGAATTTCGGCGATACCAGTGAAAGTCGACAAACGCGGG
>JBIPMZ010000058.1:0-10897 GCA_044376165.1 Cyanobium sp. | reverse complement strand
CGGATTGCCGGTCCGCCTGCGGCTGGGCTTTCATCATTTCCGCCTGGCGCTCCTCTCCGGGACCCTCATCCCCCCCCAGCTGCGCCTTTTCCAGGATCGCTGGCTCCGCTGGCCCCGGCTGCCCCGCTGGCCCCGCCCCTCCGAGCCTCCCCGCCCCCGCCCTCGCCGCCGCCGCGCCGATCCAGGTGGCTTCCGCTTCCCCTTCTTCCGTCGCCGTCGCCATTCCCGCCGCTACCGGGCGCAGCGCGTGTGGCTCTCCTTCTTGCGCCGCTACCCCCCGAGTTCGG
The DNA here is from genome assembly GCA_044376165.1 of Cyanobium sp. Taxonomy (GTDB): domain Bacteria; phylum Cyanobacteriota; class Cyanobacteriia; order PCC-6307; family Cyanobiaceae; genus Cyanobium. The sequence goes on along the minus strand of JBIPMZ010000058.1, from coordinate 10,610 downwards.
GGCGGGATCCGCGCACCGAAGCGTGGCTCCGCGACGAGTCCGACCGGGATTCCAATCGCCCCTCCTGAGCACGCCCCGCGCCCCCGGAGCCGCCCCCTTCAGGCCCGTACCACCGGCAACGCCTCCAGGCGGGTGGTGGCGGCTCCCGAGAGGCGCGAGCGGCGCATCGTCCAACCCGGTCGCAGGCCGCAGGCCGCCCACTGGATCGCGCCGCGCCCGTAGCGGTGGTTGAGCGCGTCCACCGTGGCCAGCAGGGCGGCGCGCCGCCGTTGCTCGCCTTCGCTCTGGGGAACCAGCAGATGGTGCTGCAAGACCTGCCGGGACTGCAGATCTTGCAGCAGGACGCCGGCTTTCTGCAGCGGCCGGTGGGGACGAAACAGTTGCTCCACCAGCGGCAGAGCGGCGGCCAGCAGGGCGGCCGTGTCGTCGCTGGCGACGGCCAGTCGCACAGTGGCGGCGTTGCTGTAGAAGGGGCGGCCATCGAAGGGGCTGGTGCGCACGAACACGGTGATCGCTCCGGCGCGCTGCTGCTGGTGCCGCAGCTTCTCCGCCGCACGGCTGAGGTAGGTGGCCACCGCCTCCCGCAGCTCCCGGGCGCTGGTGAGGGGCCTGCGGAAGCTGCGGCTCACGCAGGTTTCCTGCTTTGCCGGCGGCAGGCGCACCAGGGGCAGACAGCTGTGGCCCTGCAGCTCGCGCTGCAACCGCACCCCCACCACGCCGCAGCGCTGGCGCAGCTCCGCGGCCGGAAGATCCCGCAGCTCCCGCGCGTTGCGCACGCCGCGCAGGCGGCACCAGCGGGCCAGCCGCCGGCCGATGCCCCAGACGTCTTCCACCGCCACCGCCTCCAGCCAGGGATCGGCTTCCTCCACGGCGCCGAGATCGAACACGCCGTGCCGCCGCCGCTCGGGGTGATGTTTGGCGATGCGGTTGGCCAGCTTGGCGAGCACCTTGGTGGGAGCGATGCCCACCGCCACCGGCAGGCCCAGATCTCGTCGCACCGCCGCCCTCAGGGCCTGCCCCCAGGCGCTGAGATCGGCGCTGCCGCCGGGGGCTCCGGCGCGGGGGCGCTGCAGGCGACCGAAGGCCTCGTCGATGGAGTAGGTCTCGATCTCCTCCAGCCAGTGCTCGAGCGTGCCCATCAGGCGCTGGCTCATATCGGCGTAGAGGGTGTAGTTGGAGCTGCGCACCCGCACACCGTGGCGCTCCAGCAGCGGTCGCGCCTGGAAGTAGGGGGTGCCCATCGCGATGCCCAGGGCGCGGGCCTCGGCGCTGCGGGCGACGATGCAGCCGTCGTTGTTGGAGAGCACCACCAGCGGGCGGCCGGCGAGGGAGGGATCGAGCACCGCCTCGCAGGAGGCGTAGAAGTTGTTGGCGTCGATCAGCACGAACGCCTGGCTCGAGCGCGGCGGGCGGCGGGGGATGGGATCGCCGGGGGGCGCGGGGTCGCACGGGAGCACGGCGGCACAGCAGGCCTTCCACGCTAGTTCATAAATACTGCCAATCCCCTCCCCCTCCCGATCGCCGGTGCCGGCGCTGGGGCCGTTGCGGCTGCCCGCGTCACAATCCAGACGTGCTGCGCTGGCAGGCGTCCCCCGCCATGGTCGATTCCCGTCCCGATCCCGACCCCCATGCCCATATCCATCAGGCTTCCAGCCCCCTGGACGGGGAGCATCCGGCCGTGGCCGTCCAGCGCCGGCCCCATCCCCGGCAGCACGAGCACCGGCCCGCCTCGGCGGCGGCCTTTCGCTGGAGCATCGTGCTCAACAGCGCCCTCTCCGGCCTGCAGCTGGCGATCGGGCTGGCCTTCGGCTCCCTCGCCCTGATCGGGGATGCCGTCCACAACCTCGGGGATGTGGTGGGCCTGCTGTTGGGTTGGGGAGCGGAGCGGCTCAGCACACGTCCGGCCACCCCCCGCTTCACCTACGGATTCGGGCGCAGCACCCAGCTGGCGTCGCTGGTGAACGCGGTGCTGATCCTGATGGCGGCCGCGGTGGTGGTCTTCGAGGGTCTGCAGCGCCTGCGGGATCCGGTGCCGGTGGTGAGCGGACCGGTGGCGGTCGCCGCCGCCGCCGGCATTGCGGTGAACCTGCTCTCCGCGCGTCTCTTCGGCCCTGCCTCCGCCCACGATCTCAACCGCCGCGCCGCCGTGGTGCACCTGCTGACGGATGCGGCAGTCTCCGCCGCGGTTCTGGCGAGCGCCCTGCTGGTGCGCCTCACCGGCTGGGATGGCCTCGACGCCCTCACCGCCATCGGGGTGGGGCTGGCGGTGGCCCTCAGCGGCTGGCGGCTCTTGCGCGAATCGCTGCTCGTGGCCCTCGACGCGGTTCCCGACGGCATCCATCCCGAGGCGGTGGAGGCGGCCTTGAGGAATCTGCCCGGGGTGACGGATGTGCACCACTTGCACATCTGGGCGATGAGCACCTCCCAAAATGCCCTCACCGCCCACCTGTGCCGCCGCCGCGGCGGGGATGACATGGCGCTCCTGCACGAGGCGAAGCAACGGCTCGCCCAGCTGGGCATCGCCCACACCACCATTCAGCTGGAGCCCCCCCGTCCTTGAGGGGGTGGCTCCTTCAGCCAGCGGCGTCGTCCTCCTGCTCCAGCAACAGCTGGGCAAAGGTGGCGTAAAGGGGATCCTCCTTGCGCGGGTCGAGGGTGGGGGCTCCCGGGCGCCGGACGGCGGCCGGAGCTGAGGCTTTTTTCCCGGAGGAAGGAGGGGGCGACGCCGGGGGGGCGAGACGCCGGCCTTCCAACTCCCGCAACCGTTCGAGCAGGTGGGGCGGCACGCGACCGTCGGGGCTCGCGGCCATCAGCTCACGAAACAGCTGCTCGGGGTTTTCCTCCGCCTCCAGCGGATGGCGAGGGGCGCTGGCGGCGGGCTTCGCGGCCGGGGCCGGCAGGGGTTGGGGCAAGCGCCGCCCCAGGGCCTCCAACCGTTCGCGGCTGCGGGGATCGAGGCTCATCGGGCGGGGGAGCGGCTCAGCACCCCAGGGTCTCACGGGTTTCGCGGCCGCTGCGGGGGTTGGTTCCCGTCGCCACCGCGCAGAGGCTCTTGAGGGCATCGCCGCGCAGGGGCACCCCGCTGAAGTCGGCGCCGTCGATGCGCACATCCAGGAAGCGGGTGTTGAAGGCGAAGGCATCGTCGAGCCGGGCATCGCGCAGGTCGGTGCCCTGCAGGACCGCCGAATCCAGCGTCGCCCCCCGCAGGTCGGCGCCGGAGAGGTTGGCGTCCTGCAGCTTCGCCCCGAACAAGCTGGCTCCGCGGAGGTCAGCGTCGTGGAGGTCGGCATCCCGCAGGTTGGTGAGGCTGAAGGTGACGCCCCGCAGATCGGCGCCATGGAAATCAGCGCCGATCAACACCTGCTTGGCGTAGTCCATCGCCGCCCGTGCCGCAGGGGGCGCAGCCAGCAGGGCGCTGAGCAGCACGGCGAGAGCCATGGCCCCCAGCGCGCGGGCGCGGCGGGAGGGGAAAGGGGGGAGGGGCATGGAGGAAGACAAACAAAAGGCGGCCACCCAAGGGCGGGCTTTTGCCAGGGGAGAAACTCTGGCACCCCCTTTGGTGGCGCGGAGACCCTGCTGGCGCCCCCTGGGAATGCTGAATAGACGAACTGGCAGGCTGCCCTTGCCCGCATCGATTCCCGGGGGGAGCTCCCAACGGTGGGGGGAGTGGGCCGAACAACGGGCCTGGACGCTGCTGCGCCGACGCGGCTGGCGGTTGATCAGCCGCAACTGGCGCTGCCGTTGGGGGGAGCTCGACCTGGTGGTCGCCAAACCGGGGCGGCTGCTGCTGGTGGAGGTGAAGGGCCGGCGGCCCGGGAGTCGGGATGGCCAGGGGCGGGCCGCCCTCCGGGCCGACAAGCGGCGGCGACTGGCCCGGGCCTGGGACTGCTGGCTGGCAACCCATCCGGAGCAGGCGGATCTGCCGGTGGAGCTGGTGGCAGCCCTGGTACCGCTGCCGACGGGGGAGGCCCGCACCGTGCTGGCGCCGGTGCTCTGGATCCGCCTGGAGATCTGAAGGGTGCCTTCCGCTGCGGACAGGGGGATTTCAGGGCTTGGCGGGGGATGGTGCCACTCCCGCTGGCCGGTAGTCGACGGTGCAGCGGTAGCGAGGGTTGTCCATGCCGCCGACCCCGATCTCCTGGCAGCGCGTCCCGGTGATGGTGGCGCCGCGGGGCACCTGCTCCAGCGCCGCAGCCCGGGCCCCCTCCAGATCTTGGATCGAATCGGCGGTGACGCTGCCGGCGCGGGCCGGAAGAACCGACAGGAGCAGCAGGAGCAGCACCGCCCAGGGGGCCCGCAGGGCGGGGGAGGGGGGGCGCCTGGGGAGGGTGTGAGGCATGGGGTCTGGGAGGGGCTCTCGATCAAGCTGTAGCGAGCACGCCCGCGATCCGCCGCTTTCGCGTCCTTTCCTCCATGACCTTTCCTGCATGACCTTTCCAGGCCACCGGCCGCGCAAGCGTTTCGGCCAACACTGGCTGATCGAGCCCGGGGTGCTGGATCGAATCCTGGAAGCGGCAGACCTGCACCCCGGGGATCGGGTGTTGGAGGTGGGCCCGGGCCGCGGCGCCCTCACCGAGCGCCTCCTGGCCTCCCCCGCCGCGGCGGTGCTGGCGGTGGAACTCGACCGCGACCTCCTCGCGGGCCTGCGGCAACGCTTCGGCGCCGATCCCCGCCTGCACCTGATCGCCGGCGATGCGCTGGAGGTTGCGCTGCAGCCCGCTGGCGAACCACCCGCCGACAAGGTGGTGGCCAACATTCCGTACAACATCACCGGTCCACTCTTGGAGCGGCTGGTGGGCCGGCTCGACCGTCCGGTCACGCCCCCCTACCGGCGCCTGGTGCTGCTGGTGCAGCGGGAGGTGGGGGAGCGCATCCGCGCTTGCCCCGGCGACAGCGCGTTCTCCGCCCTCACCGTGCGCCTGCAGTTGCTGGCCCGCACCCGATCGGTCTGCCCCGTGCCGCCCCGCTGTTTTGCCCCGCCGCCGAAGGTGGATTCCGAGGTGATCCGCCTCGACCCCCTGCCGCCGGAGCAGCTCCTGGCGCCGGAGCTGGCCCGGACGGTGGAGCAACTGCTGCGGCGGGCGTTTGGGTCGCGGCGCAAAATGCTGCGCAACACCCTCGCCGGACTGTTGCCGGAAGCCCCCCTCGCCGCTCTGGCGGCGGAGGCGGAGATCGATCTGGCGCAGCGGCCCCAGGAGCTGGCCCCGGAGCGCTGGGTGGCGCTGGCGGCAGGGTTGAATCGCCGCACCGCCGCCCGCGGCGATGTCCCCGTCTGACTCCCCGCCATGGCCGAGGTTTCCGTTTTCGCTCCCGCCAAGATCAACCTGCATCTGGAGGTGCTGGGGCTCCGGCCGGACGGCTATCACGAGCTGGCGATGGTGATGCAGAGCCTCGACCTGCGGGATCGGCTGGTGCTGCGCAACCGTGCCGACGGCGCGATTCGGCTGGAGAGCGACGCTCCGGAGCTGCCGCTGGGCGCCGACAACTTGATCGTGCGGGCGGCGGAGCGGCTGCGCTCCCGGGTGGGCCTGCCCGAGCTGGGGGCCGCGATCCGCCTGGCGAAGCGCATCCCCATCGGTGCCGGCCTGGCCGGCGGCTCCAGCGACGCCGCCGCTGCCCTGCTGGGCCTCAACGAGCTCTGGGGCCTGGGCCTGGAGACCCCCGCTCTGCTGGCTCTGGCGGGGGAGCTCGGCTCCGACGTGCCCTTCTGCCTGGCGGGGGGCACACGGTTGAGTTTCGGTCGGGGCGAACGGCTGGAGACCCTGCCCGGCCCCCCGCGTCCCCTGGGGGTGCTGCTGCTCAAGCACCGGGGGGCCAGCGTCTCCACCCCCTGGGCCTACCGCCGCTGCCGCGAGCTTCGGGGCGATTTCTACCTCACGCGGGAGGGGGACTTCGAGCAGCGTCGGCAGGCCCTGCGCGAGGGACCGCTGCTGGCGGGCCTCCAGGGGGAGGGGCCGCTGCCGCCGCTGCGGAACGATCTGCAAAGCGTGGTGGAGAGCGAGGTCCCCTCGGTGGCGGAGGGGCTCGCCCTGCTGCGCCGCCTCCCCGGCTCCCTGGCGGCCGCGATGAGCGGCTCCGGTCCCTCTCTCTTCGCTCTCTTCTCCCACCTTGCCGCGGCGCAGGAAGCGGAGCGCGGGCTCGCCGAAGAGCTGGCGGCGCGGGGATTCCAAAGCTGGTGCTGCCGTTCGATCCCGTCCGGTGTCAGCCTGGAAGACCCCGAATCGGCCCGATGAGCGAGAGTCCCGCCGAGTCCCCCGCCGACCCCCGGGCGCCGCGAAAGGGGCCGCTGAGCTTCCTGAGCGGGGCGGTCACCAGCGTCCTGCTGGGCTGGCTCTGCCTCGGCCTCAGTCAGCGGGTGCTGACCTGGTACTCCCTCCATCCCCCCCACTACAGCGCGCCGGTGGCTCAGAGCATCGCCACAGCGGTGAAGACCCTGGTGGTGGGCATGAGCTTCCTGGCCACCTTCAGCTTCCTGTTCATCGGCCTGGGACTGCTGCTGACCTTCCTGCGCAGTCTTTTGCCGGCCGGCACCGGCTCCCCTCCCTAGGCTGGGGCACCCACTCCTCGCCGATGACGCCCCACGACCTGGGTCTGCTGGTGGTTCTGCTCCTGCCGGGCATGCTCCTCTCGGTTCTCGTGCTCAGCACCTTCGCGGCCGGGGGTTGACTTCGTGCACCGGGGGCGAACGGCGGCCCCATACTGAGATAGGTTGAGCGCGCACAGGCAGGCCTAAGCCCCGTGGCAGAAACCCTTCTTTTCAATGCCCTGCGCGAAGCCATCGATGAGGAGATGGCCCGCGACCCCCATGTTTGCGTGCTGGGTGAGGACGTGGGCCACTATGGCGGCTCCTACAAGGTCACGAAGGATCTTTGCGAGAAATACGGCGAACTGCGGGTGCTTGATACACCGATTGCGGAAAACAGTTTCACGGGCATGGCGGTCGGAGCTGCCATGACGGGGCTGCGACCGATTGTGGAGGGCATGAACATGGGTTTTCTGCTGCTCGCCTTCAACCAGATCTCCAACAACATGGGGATGCTTCGCTACACCAGTGGCGGCAACTACACCATCCCAGCGGTGGTGCGGGGCCCCGGCGGGGTGGGCCGGCAGCTGGGGGCTGAGCACAGCCAGCGGCTCGAGGCCTATTTCCACGCGATCCCGGGCATCAAGATCGTGGCCTGCAGCACCCCCACCAATGCCAAAGGCCTGATGAAGGCGGCGATCCGCGACAACAACCCCGTCGTGTTTTTTGAGCACGTACTCCTTTACAACCTCTCGGAGGACCTGCCCGAGGGGGAATACATATGCGCCCTCGATCAGGCTGATGTGGTGCGCGAAGGCAAGGATGTCACCATCCTTACCTACTCCCGCATGCGCCATCACTGCCTCAAGGCGGTGCAGCAGCTGGAGCGGGAGGGGGTTGATGTGGAGTTGATCGACCTGATCAGCCTGAAGCCCTTCGATCTCGACACCATCTGCCGGTCGATCCGCAAGACCCATCGGGTGCTGATCGTGGAGGAGTGCATGAAGACCGGTGGGATCGGTGCCGAGCTGATCGCCCTGATCACCGAGGAATGCTTCGACGAACTCGACGCGCGCCCCGTACGCCTCTCCTCGCAGGACATCCCCACCCCCTATAACGGCAACCTGGAAAACCTGACGATCATTCAGCCCCATCAGATCGTCGCGGCGGCCCAGCGGCTCAAGCAGGGCGCCCTCTGAAGCCATGACGCGACCGCAGGGCTGGCTGGCATTGATTCTGTCCCTGGCGATCGCCGCCGGGGCCTTGCTCTCCACCTGGAACACCCCCACCGACCCCCTGGGGCTGAAGCTGGGCCTCGACCTGCGGGGCGGCAGCCAGCTCACCCTCCAGGTGCTGCCCGCCGGCGACATCCGCCGGGTGGAGCCCGTGCAGCTTGAGGCCGTGCGAGAGGTGTTGGAGCGGCGCATCAACGGGCTGGGCGTTGCGGAATCCACCCTGCAGACCGTCGGGGAGGACCAGCTGGTCCTGCAGCTCCCCGGCGAGCAGGATCCCACCCAGGCCGCCAAGGTGCTCGGCACCACCGCGTTGCTGGAATTCCGGGCCCAGCGTCCCGGAACGGAGAAGGAGATGGAGTCGCTGCTGCCCCTGAAGCGGCAGGTGGAGGCGGTGCTCGCCGCTCGCCGCCCCGCCGCCTTGCAACCCACGGCCGCTCCGGGCCAGCCAGTGCCGCCCAAGCCCAGCCTCAGCGACGAGCAGCGGGCCGAGGCCCTGCGCGCTCTCGGCGTCAAGATTCCGGAGGGCAGCGGCGAAATCGAGCAGCTTGAGGCCCTTGCCGAGGAGGTCAATCGGCGCCTCCTCTCGCTCTACGGACCCACCCTGTTCACGGGCAAGGAGCTGCAGACCGCCGGCCGCCAGCAGCAACAGAGCAGCAACGATTGGGAGGTAACGCTGAATTTCACCCGGGAGGGCGGTGAGCAATTCGCCCGTCTCACCCAATCGATCGCGGGCACCGGCCGGGTGCTGGGGATCGTGTTGGATGGCCGCTCGATCAGCGAAGCCACCGTGGGTCCTGAGTTCCGCACGGCGGGAATCACCGGCGGCGGCGCCTCGATCAGCGGCAATTTCACCGCCGAATCCTCGCGCGAGCTCGAGGTGCAGCTCCGCGGTGGCTCCCTGCCGCTGCCGGTGAAAATCGTGGAGGTGCGCACCGTCGGACCCTCCCTCGGGGCGGAGAACATCCGCACCAGCCTGGTCGCGGGCCTGGCGGGCCTGGGTCTGGTGGGCGTGTTCATGGTGATCGTCTACCGGCTGCCCGGCATGGTGGCGGTGGTGGCCCTGGCTCTCTATGCCCTGTTCAACCTCGCCCTCTATGCCCTGGTTCCGGTAACCCTCACCCTGCCCGGAATCGCTGGCTTCATTCTTTCGGTGGGGATGGCAGTGGACGCCAACGTGCTGATTTTTGAGCGGGTGAAGGAGGAGCTGCGCGGGGGAAACACCCTGATTCGCTCCATCGACACCGGCTTCTCCCTGGCCTTCTCCTCGATTTTTGATGGCCACGTCACCGGCCTGATCAGCTGCGCCGCCCTGTTCTTCCTCGGTACCGGTCTGGTGCGGGGCTTTGCCGTCACCCTGGCGATCGGGCTGCTGTTGAGCCTGTTCACGGCCCTCACCTGCACCCGCACCCTGCTCAAGCTGCTGATGACCTACCCCGCCTTGCGGCGCATCACCTACTTCCTGCCCGTCCATCAGCAGCCTGCGGCCACGGCCCCCTGATGCCCACCCCTCCGCCCGCCCCGCCCGTGACCGCCGCCAACCCCGCCGCCAACCCCACTCCCTCCCCCGCAGGCCCGCCCCGCGATCTGCCGCCGCTCCGCTTCCGGATCAGTCGCTGGCGGCGTCAGGCCTGGGTCGGCTCCCTGCTGGCCTGCACCCTGAGCCTCCTCGGTCTGGCCCTCTGCTGGAGCAACCCGACGATCGGGGCTCCCCTGCGCCCGGGCCTGGATTTCACCGGCGGCACCCAGATTCAGCTGGAACGACGCTGCCCCGAAGCCTGCCCCGACCTGGGGATCGATGCCGTGCGCCAGAGCCTCGCCGGCATTCGTCTGCCCTCCGAGGCTGGGGAGCCGGCCCCAGCCCTCAACGCCGCCGCCGTGCAGCTCCTCGATAACGGCCGCACGGTGGTGCTCCGCTTGCCCGCCCTCAGTGCCGATCAAGGTGCCGGGGTGGTGCGCGGACTGGCCGACTCCATCGGCCCCTTCAATCCGTCGGGCACCTCCGTAAATACGATCGGCCCCACCCTGGGTTCGCGCCTGCTGCGCAGCAGTGTGGTTTCGCTGTTGGTGAGCTTCGCGGCGATTGCGGCTTACATCACCTTTATGTACAGCGGCATCTTTGCCTTTCTGGCCCTGCTCTGCCTGGCCCACGATGTGCTGATTACCTGCGGTCTTTTCGCCTGGCTAGGCCTTCTCTCCGGTGTCGAGGTCGATTCCCTCTTCGCGGTGGCGCTGATCACCGTGGCTGGTTACTCGGTCACCGACACGGTGGTGATCTATGACCGCATCCGCGAGCAGAAGAAAGTGTTGGCCGAGCTGCCTTTGCTCGAGCAGGTGGATGTGGCTGTCGATGCCACCCTTACCCGCTCCCTCTACACCTCCCTCACGACTCTGTTGCCCTTGCTGGCTCTGATCTTCTTCGGGGGCAGCACCCTGTTTTGGTTTGCGGTGGCTCTGAGCCTGGGGATCGCCGTCGGCAGCTGGTCGAGCATTGGCCTGGCCCCAACCCTGCTGCCGGTGCTCTCGCGTCGATGAACTCCAGCCCTGAAGCACCCCTCCCCTCGGCCGCCCCCATCGTCATCCGCCGTCGCGCCCGGCCGCTGGTGCCGCTGGTGCTGCTCTTGCTCGCCCTGTTCGATCTGCGGGTGGAGTTTTTGCTCCTCGCCGATGGGTTCACCCTCACCACCTTGACCGCAGCGATCCGCAACCATGGGCTCGCCGCGGCCGTGCTGCTGTTCCAGCCCTCCCTCTGGCGGCAGTATGGCCGCTCGGTCCGCTGACGCGAGCCCGGCGGCCGCTTGCTGGTTTCTGTGGGGGTTTGGTTCTCAGCCGGGTTCTTCTTCGAAGCGCTCGAT
>JBIPMZ010000146.1:0-6017 GCA_044376165.1 Cyanobium sp. | reverse complement strand
AGCACCACCACCAGGGGCAAAGCCAGCAGGATTCCCGGAAGCCCGAGCAGCACCCCCAGGCAGAGCTGGGCGAGCAGGGCAACGGTGGGCAGCAGGTTTACGGTGCGACGGAGCAGCAGCGGCGTGAGCAAAAACGCTTCAGCGTTCTGGAGGATCAGCCGCATCATCAACACCTGAACCATCTTGCCCGGTGAAACCAGCAGCAGAGCCACCGCCATCGGCAGCAGGGTGGCCGCGGTGGGTCCAATCGTGGGCACGAAGGTGAGCAGCCCGCAGACAATGCCGCTCAGCAGGGCCAGCGGCATTCCGAGCAGCACCAAACCGGCCCAGGTGGTGAGGAAGACCACAAGCGCCGAGAGGGTCATGCCCGCCAGCCAGCCTCCGAGGGCTTCGCGGCATTCCCGCAGGATGGTTTGCATGCGCACTCGGTAGAAGTGCGGCGTGGCGGCGATCAGCAGGCGCTGATGGCTGCGGGGATCGAAGACCAGCAGCACGGCCAGCAGGGCCATCAGCAGCATCTGGAGGGTGCTGTTGGCGGCTCCACCGGCGATGCCCAGAGCCCCGCCGGCGAGATTCTGCAGGCGATCGAAGCTGATGTTGGCGGCCATCTGGGTCTCCAAGCGCCCCAGCAGCGGCATTTTCTCCACCAGATCGCTGAGTTTCTGAGGCAGCACCGGGACCAGCTCCGAGAGTTGCTGGCTCTGCTCCAGCACCTCCGGGAGCAGCAAGCTCAGCAGGAGGCCGCCCCCCAGCGCCAGCAGCACCACCACAATCCCCAGGGCGAGGGGCCTGGAGAGGGGAAGACGGCGGCGCAGCTGGCTGATCAATACGTCGAGGGCCACCGCCAACACCACGGCGCCAAACAGCACCAGCAGCACCCAGCGCAGCTCCCAGGCCATCAACCCGAAAACCACAAGGGCGAGGCCGCCGAGGAGCGTACGGGCGTTCACAGGCTCTCTCCGAAGCGGCGTCGCTTCCAGGGATCGAGGATGTCGTGGATCAGCACCTCGCGCAGGATCACCTGCAAACAGACGGCCATCGGCAGAGCCAGGAGCAGCCCGAGCGGGCCGAACAACACGGTGAAGACCAGCTGGGCCGAAAGGGTGAGCCCGGGGAGAAGCTGCAGCTGGTGATGCATAACGGAGGGGGTGATCACATAGCTCTCCAGGTTTTGTACCACCACGTAGAGGAGCAGCACCGCCAGCGACTTCCAGGGGGAATCGAGCAGAGCGACCGACATCGGGAAGATCGTGCTCAGGGTGGGGCCGATGTTGGGGACCACATTCAGCAGGCCCGCCAGCAGGGCGTTGGCCGCCACCAGTTTCACTCCGAGCAGCGAGAGGCCAAGGGCCGCCAGGGACCCCACGCAGAGGGAACTGATCAGAACGCCCCCCATCCAGCCGCTCAGGGCTTCGCCGCATTGCACCAGCACCTGGCGAAGCCGGCGCCGGTAGAAGGAGGGGGAAAGCAGAAGCACCACCTCCCGGTAGGCGTTGGGCTGGGCGCTGATCATCAACGCCACCGCCACCACGAAGAGCGTCTGGAGCAGGCCGGTGCCGAGCCTTCCGGTCCAGCCGAGCAGGCGCAGGGCGCTGCCGCTGAGGCCATTGGCCAGGGCACCGGTGCCCGCCGCCTCGCCGCGGAACTCCTGCTTCAACCAGGCCAGGCCCCCGTCCTCGCTGCCGTAGAGCATCTTGGAGGCGCTCTCCAGGCTGCGATGGACCAGGTTGAGCAGAATGGAGGCCGCCTTAGGCAGCTTTTGCAGGAGTTCGGCGAACTGATCGACAAAGGGCGGGATGACCGCCGTGGCCACCACCACGAGCACCACCAGCACCCCCACCAAACTGAAAGCCAGGGCGATCCGCCGGGTGCAGCCCAGCCGTTCGCGCACCACCCCCACCAACGTGCAGAGCGCCATCGCCACCACCACGGCAGCGAACAAAAGCAGCAGCGTCTCGCGCAAGCTCCAGAGAAGGAGCAGGGCTGCGACGACAGCCAGCAAACCCAGCCATTGCCCGAAGCTCAAGCTTCCGCGCTCTCCCCGGGAGCGGCTTGCGCGGCGTCGGCCTGATCGGGGCTGGAGAAGCCCAGCTCATGGCTGTCGGCATAGCGCTGGGCGAAGCGCATGAAGCGATCGAAATCGTCGTTGGTCTTCCAGGTGTAGGTGGCCTCGATGGCGGAAGCCCGCCCGTTGACGAAGCGGGCCTTGACCTCCCGCGTCACCAGCTCCCCCTCTTCGTCGACCAGGAACATCCCCGTGATGTCGCCCATCGTCTCCGGGGCCAGGGCATCGGGCTCCTCGAACACAAACAGGGCTTGGCCCGTGCGGCCGTCGCGGGAGCGGGTCAGTCGGATGTCCGGGACGACCGGCTCGTCGACTCCGCGGAAGAACTGGATCGCGGCGGCCATGGCATGGGGGGAAAGGCCGATCCTAGGCAGGGCCCCTCCCCCTGCCCAGCCGACGGGCTCGGGATCCGTCTGACAGAGTGGACCCGAGCCGCTTTTGCCGGCCCCACCCGCACGGCCGTCTGCCCCCGTCCATGCTCTCCGGCCCACCGGTCACCGCCAGCGTCGCCTCCGATCAGCTGCTGGAACGCTTCCTCTCCGGCTCGGCGCGGCAGCGGCGGAGCCTCCTGCCCCTGCTGGAGGCGCAGAGCACCGAGCTGATCCCCTTGATTCCGGCCAGCCTCGATCGGCTCGACGCCACAGGGGACGACTGGGCCGCCGGCGCCCTGCTGCAGCTGCTGCACCGCCAGGGGGGCGCGGCCGAGCGGGAAACCCTGCGGCAGCGCTATCCCGACGGCTGGCTGGCCACCCCGAGCGGCGCCGGCCTCGACTACGGCCCTCTTCAGGACCGACTGGTGGAGCAGGCCTTCGAGGAAGCGGATCGCCTCACCTCCGCCCACCTGCGCCAGTTGGCCGGTCCCGCCGCGGAACGGCGCGGCTACGTGTACTACTCCGAGGTGGCGGGGATGCCGGGCGTGGATCTGGAGAACCTCGATCGCCTCTGGCTCGTCTACTCCCGCGCTCGCTTCGGCTTCTCCGTGCAGGGGAGGCTGCTGCGGGCCTGCGGGGGACGCTGGGAGCAGCTCTGGCCACGTCTGGGATGGAAGTGCGACGGGGTGTGGACCCGTTATCCGGGCTCCTTCACCTGGTCCCTGGAGGCGCCGGAGGGCCACATGCCGCTGGTGAACCAGCTGCGGGGGGTGCGGCTGATGGATGCCCTGCTGCGCCATCCCGCCCTGGCCCGCCGCTGCGACGCCACCTCGACCTGATCGCCCGGCTCGGCTTCGAGCGGGGCCCCCGCCGGGCTAACGTTCAAAAGCTGAACCTCGCTGGCAGACGCCGCTAATGGCAGCGCGCTGGGCCGACTTCATCACGCCCTCCACGCTCCAGTTGGCCCCCCTGCTGGAACTGCTGCTCGAACCGATCGGCGATGCCCTGCGGCAGGCCGAATTGCAATTGGGTCTGCAGGAGGCCCTGGTCAACGCTGTGCGCCACGGCAACGGTTGCGACCCCGGCAAGTGTCTGCGGGTTCGACGCATCATCACCCGGCGCTGGGTTGTCTGGCAGATCCAGGATGAGGGTCCGGGCATTCCGGTGCAGGCGCGCGTTCACGCCTTGCCCCTGCAGCCGGATTCCGTCACCGGTCGCGGCCTGTTTCTCATCCATCATTGTTTCGATGACGTGCGTTGGAGCAGCCGGGGCAACCGCCTTCAGCTCGCCGCCCGGCGCCCGGGCTTCCGGCTCCGCTGGCAAGGGTGAGCCACCGGCTCAGCGCTGGCGGCCCGGACATCCCAAATCGCGCAGGTCGCCCTTCAACCAGCCGAGGGCATTGTCCAGTAGATCGATTGCCTGCTGGCGGCCCTCGCTGTTGTCGGGGCGGCGGGGATCATCGCTGGAGAGCAACTGCACCAGGGCAGCGGCGATCTGCTCAGCGGCACGGCGGGAGGGCTGATTTTTGACGGCGTGCCATTCCCGGTCGCCGATGGCGAGGGACTGCAGCAGCCGTTCGGCCAGGTCATCGGCCCCTTCGGGCCATCCAGGCGCGGGGGCGGGGCGGGCGGGCCGGGCGGGGGGTCCGCCGGCCGGTGCGAGCTGACGGCGCTTCAAATCCGCTGAATTTTGCACTGGACGATTCACGCATCTCATCCCATCCTGGCCGAAGCCAGCGTGCGAGCGCCGATGGGCAGCCGATTCCGCGGACCGGGCCGCCAACCCCGGGGAACCGGCGTGCTCCACCCCATGGCGGCCGTGCTCAACCTGGCGGGCCGACGGCTGCCGCTCAGCGAGGCCGGAGCGCCGATGCGCCGCCGCCGGCAGCGCCTGGCGCTGGTGCAGCGCCTGCTGGATCCCCTGCCGGCTGGCCTGCAGCCCCTGAACGCTCGGTCTGAACGGTTCTGGCGCCTGTTCCGGTGGGGAGGGCTGGGCCTGGTGGTGGCCAGGCTGCTGCGTCCCTGAAGCGGGCCTGGGGGTGAGGCCCGCTCGCCGCGGGCGCGGATCAGGCGTCGTAGTACATCACGAATTCGTGGGGATGGGGCCGCTGGCGCAGCTGCTGCACCTCCTCGTACTTGAGCGCGATCCAGTTGCTGATGAAGTCTTCGGAGAAGACCCCGCCGGCCAGCAGGTAGTCCTTGTCGGCGTCGAGGGCCTCCAAGGCTCCGTTGAGGGAGGAGGGAACCGTGGAGATCTTCGCGAGTTCCTCAGCGGGAAGATCGAAAAGGTCGAGGTCGGTGCCATCGCCGGGATCGATCTGATTTTTGATGCCATCCAAACCGGCCATCAGCATCGCCGCGAAGGCGATGTAGGGATTGGCCAGGGCGTCGCCCGAACGGAACTCTAGGCGTTTTGCCTTGGGGTTTGGTCCGGTGAGCGGAATGCGAACGGCCGCGGAGCGATTTCCCTGGGAATAGACAAGGTTGACGGGCGCTTCAAAGCCCGGCACCAGCCGCTTGTAGCTGTTGGTGGTGGGATTGGTGAACGCCAGGAAGGAGGGGGCATGCTTCAGCAAACCGCCGATGTACCAACGGGCGGTTTGGGAGAGGTTGGCATAGGTGCCCTCCCCGAAGAACAGCGGCTGACCGGCCTTCCAGAGGCTTTGATGCACATGCATGCCGCTGCCGTTGTCCGCGAAGACGGGCTTGGGCATGAACGTGGCGCTCTTGCCATACTTGCGGGCGATATTGCGAACAACATATTTGTAAATCATTACGTTATCTGCCGCCTTGATCAACTCGGAAAACTTGATGCCGAGCTCATGTTGGGCGGTGGCCACCTCGTGGTGCTGCTTTTCGATCGGAACCCCCAGGGATCCCATGGTCAGCAGCATTTCAGTACGGATGTCCTGCAAGGTATCGTTTGGAGCGACGGGGAAGTAGCCTTCCTTGAGGAGAATCTTGTAGGCGAGGTTGCCCCCCTCCTCCACCCGGTCGGTATTCCATGCCGCTTCGATCGAATCGACCTGGTAAAAGCTTTCGCCGTTGCTGCTCTTATAGCGAACGTCGTCGAAGATGAAAAACTCGGGCTCCGGGCCAAAGTAGGCCGTATCCGCCAGACCTGTGGATTGAAGATAACCGAGCGCCTTTTGCGCCAGGGCGCGGGGGCAGCGCCCGTAGGGCTCGCCGCTGCGGGGCTCCTGGATCGAGCAGATCAAGCTCAGGGTTTTGTGGCTGTAAAAAGGATCGATCCAGGCGGTCTCCGGGTCGGGCACCATGGCCATGTCCGATTCGTTGATCGCCTTCCAGCCGCGGATCGAGGAGCCGTCGAAGGCCACCCCCTCGGTGAAGGCGCTCTCATCGATCAGGTCGTTGCAGACCGTGAGGTGCTGCCATTTGCCGTGGAGGTCAACGAACTTCAGGTCGATCAGTTCGATGCCTTCGTCCTGGATCTGACGAAGGACGTCCTGAGCGGTCATGGCCATGGCGATCGTTGGGGCGGGGAGGTTGGGGGTGAGGCCGGCTCGAAACCCGGCAGGGCTGGACCGTACGCAGCGCGCCGACCTCCGCTATGTAGCCATT
>JBIPMZ010000194.1:0-4868 GCA_044376165.1 Cyanobium sp. | reverse complement strand
TCCCCACCCCTTCCCCGCACCGGTGGACCGCGACATCAGCCTCCGTCTCGATCCCTTCCCCAGCCGCGGCCTCACCGTTGCGGAGATGGGCCAGTCGATCCCCGCCGCCGCGCCCGCCGCGCCCGCGGACCCGGCGGAGCTCGACCCCTCGGAGCTGAGCGAACCGATCTGGCGGGCGCTGGCCCGGTATGAGCTGCTGGTGCCCCTGCTGCGGCAGGCCGCCATCTCCCGGGCCATCCGGGATGTGCGGCTCACAGACGAGGAGCGCAGCCTGGCCCAGCAGGCCTGGGCCCGCCGCCACGGCCTCCGCTCCGCCGAGCAGCTGCAGAGCCACCTCGCCGCCCGCAGCCTGAACGAGGCCGAGGCCACCTGGCAGGCGGAGCTGCCCCAGCGCCTCCAACGCCACTGCGAGGCGCACTTCGCCCATCGGGCCGAGCAGCGCTTTCTGGCCCGCAAACCCCAGCTCGACCAAGTGATCTACAGCCTGCTGCGGGTGAAGGAGGCCTCCCTGGCCCGCGAGCTTTACCTGCGCATCGCCGAAGGGGAGGCCGACTTCGCCGAACTGGCGGCCTCTTACTCCCAGGGCCCGGAGCAGGCCACCCGTGGCATCGTCGGGCCGGTGCCGCTGCTCCAGGCGCACCCGGTGTTGGCGGAGCGCCTGCGCACCAGCCGCCCCGGCGAGCTGCAGGCACCGATCGCGATCGATCAATGGTGGCTGGTGGTGCGGCTCGAACGGCTGCACGCGGCCAGCTTCGACGACGAGATGCGCCAGCGCATGGCCCTGGAGCTGTTCGAGGAGTGGGTGGACGAAGAGGTGCGGCAGCAGATTGCCGATCACGACCGCCCCCGATGACCACCACCCGCCCATCCCCGCTGGAGAGCGTGCTCGGCCGCGACCCACTGGCCCAGCTGAGCCGCAAGGGCCTGGAGACGCTCCGCCAGAGCGGCCAGATCTGCCGCTTCAGCGAGGGGCAGCTGCTGAGCTCCGCCGAGCTGATCGGCGACCGCGTGCTGGTGCTGCTGGAGGGGGAGGCGCGGCTGCTCGCCGAGCGCGACGGCCGCCCCTTCACCCTGGAGCGGCTGGGCCCGGGCGCGATCGTGGGCCTGGTGTCCCTGCTGCGGGCGGAGGCTTGCGAGCAGGTGAGCGCGATCACGCCGGTGCTGGCGCTGGCGATCCCGGATGTCTGCCTGCTCGAGCTGCTCACAGCGGAGGGGGAGCCGGCCTTCCGCGCCTGGGCGCAGGGGCACCTCTGGACCGCCGAACTCCACGAGCTGCTCGCCCGGCGGGAGCAGGCGCGCGGCGGCGGCGGTTTCGATCCGGCGCGGTGGCGGCAGCGGCTGGAGGCCCTGCGCCCCCGCTGCCGCGCCATCCCCCCGTCCGAGCTGGCCGCCGCCCCCCCGTCCGACCAGGAGCGGCTGCTGCTGGCCAGCGCCAACGTCCCCGACCTGCCGCTGGGCACCACCCTGGCGGCCGCCGAGCTGCCGAAACCGCTGCCGCCCCTGCCCCTGCGGCTGGTGGTGGTGCCCGCCGAAGCCCTGGCCGAGGCCACCGCCGCCGCCGGGCCCAGCGGCAGCCCCGAAGCCCTGGTGCCCGCTGGGGCGGGGGCCACCGCCGAGCCGGCACGGGGCGGAGACCCGCTGCCCACCAGCCTGGATCTGGGCCAGCCGAGCCGCAGCCGCGGCCTGCAACTGGTGCGCGCCAGCGGAGAGCCCGCGGTGACCCTGGCCTGCTTCCAGATGCTGGGCCGAATGCTGGAGCTGCCCTACCGCCGCGATGCGGTGGACAAGATCCTGCGCGACAAGCTGCGCCGCGGCCAGGCCCCCGACCTGCCGCTCTGCGGCCAGATCGCCGCCATGCTCGGCCTGCTGGTGAGCGGCGCCCGGGTGCCGGCGGCGGCCGCCACCCGCCTGATCACCCCCTGCCTAATCCCGTGGAACGGCAGCTTCGCGGTGGTGTCGGCCAGCAACGCAGCGGGCCTCACCCTGGCCTCGCCGGCGGAGGGCTGGGTGCGGCTGACCCCCCCGGAGATCCAGGAGCTGTGGCCGGAGGGGCTGGAGGTGCTGCTGATGGAGCGCAGCACCGCCACGCCGGAGCAGAAGTTTGGCCCTGGCTGGTTCTGGCCTGCCCTGAAGCGGTACCGGGGCATGCTGATCCAGGTGCTGGTGGCGTCGTTTGTCGTTCAGCTGTTCAGCCTGGCCAATCCGCTGCTGATTCAGGTGATCATCGACAAGGTGATCTCCCAGCGCAGCCTCGACACGCTGCAGATTCTCGGCCTGGCCCTGGTGGTGGTCACCTTGATGGAGGGGGTGATCGGCTCGCTGCGCACGTTTCTGTTCACCGACACCACCAACCGCATCGACCTGCGGCTCGGCGCCGAGGTGATCGACCACCTGCTGCGGCTCCCCCTGGGCTACTTCGACCAGAGGCCGGTGGGGGAGCTGGGCACGCGCATCGCGGAGCTGGAAAAGATCCGCAATTTCCTCACCGGCCAAGCGCTGATCACCCTGCTCGATGCCGCCTTCTCGGTGATTTACATCATCGTGATGGCGCTCTACAGCTGGCTGCTCACATTGATCGCCCTGGCGGTGCTGCCGATTCAGGTGGGTCTCACCCTGCTGGGGGCGCCGCTGTTCCGCCGCCAGTACCGCCAGGCCGCCGAGGAGAACGCCCGCACCCAGAGCCACCTGGTGGAGGTGCTCACCGGCGTGCAGACCGTGAAGGCGCAAAACGTGGAGATGGTGAGCCGCTGGAAATGGCAGGACTCCTACGCCAAGTACATCTCGCGCACCTTCGAGAAGACGATCACCGGCACCTTTCTCAACGAGAGCAGCCAGGTGTTGCAAAAGCTCTCCCAGCTGCTCGTGCTCTGGGTGGGGGCCACGCTGGTGCTCCAAGGGGAGCTCACCCTCGGCCAGCTGATCGCCTTCCGGATCATCAGCGGTTATGTCACCCAACCCCTGCTGCGCCTCTCCTCAATCTGGCAGAACATCCAGGAGCTGCGGGTGTCGTTCGAGCGCCTCGCCGATGTGGTCGATACCCCGGAGGAATCCACCGCCGCCGACCGGGCCAACATCCCTCTGCCCCCCGTGGAGGGGGACGTGCTGTTCGAGAACATCAGCTTTAGCTTCTCCCCCGCCGGCAAGGAGGTGCTCACAAACATCAACCTGCACGTGCCGAAGGGCACCTTCGTGGGGATCGTGGGCCAGAGCGGCAGCGGCAAGAGCACCCTGATGAAGCTGCTGCCCCGTCTTTACAACCCCACCAAAGGCCGAATCCTGGTGGACGGCTACAACATCGACAAGGTGGAGCTCTACTCGCTGCGGCGTCAGATCGGCATCGTTCCCCAGGATCCGCTGCTCTTCAGCGGCACGATCAGCGAGAACATCGCCCTCACCGCCCCCGATTCCCCCAGCGATGCGATTGTGAGGGCCGCCCGCCTGGCGGGCGCCCACGACTTCATCATGGATCTACCGGCCGGCTACAGCACGCCGCTGGGGGAGCGGGGCGCCTCCCTCTCGGGCGGGCAGCGGCAGCGGATCGCGATCGCCCGCACCCTGCTCAGCAATCCCCAGATGCTGGTGCTCGATGAGGCCACCAGCGCCCTCGATTACGACACCGAGCGCCAGGTGTGCGACAACCTGCGCGAGGCGATGGCCCACGCCACGGTCTTTTTCATCACCCACCGGCTCAGCACGATCCGCCGCGCCGATCGGATCGTGATGATGCACCAGGGCGCCATTGTGGAGGTTGGCACCCATGAGGAATTGATGGATCTGAAGGGCCGCTACTACGCTCTTTATCGCCAGCAGGAGGCGAGCTGACGGATGGCCCCCAACCTTTTTCGTCAGGCTCAAAACGGCCTCGAGCGCCTCGTCCACACCGACAACGACGATGTGGTGCTGCAACAGTCGCGCGTCTGGGCCCGCAGCATCACCTGGACCCTGATCGGCGTCACCGGCTTCGCCCTGGCCTGGCTGGCCCTGGCGAAGACCGAGGAGATCGTGACGGCACCGGGCAAGCTGGAGCCCCTCGGGGTGGTGAAGGACATTCAGATGCCGGTGGGCGGCGTGGTGGAGCAGGTGCTGGTGAAGGAGGGGGATCGGGTGAGCAAAGGCCAGGTGTTGCTGCGCCTCGATACGGAAACCTCCCGCGACCGCCAGCAGAGCATCCTCAAGACCATCGCCTTCAAGCAGCAGCAACTGCGCCTCAAGCGGGAGGAGCTGCTGCGCTATCTTGCCGTGAATGACACTGAGCAGACCGTGCTCAACGAACGGCTCGGCCTGGAGAGCGAGGTGCTGAGCCGCCTGGAGACCCTCAACCGCCAGGGGGCGGTGCAGGAGCTGCAGTATCTGAGCCAGGTGAACAAGGTGCAGGAGGTGGAAGGGCAGATCAAGCAGTCGAAGGTGGAGCGCCTGCGGCAGGAAGCGATCCTGCAGCAGGGCATCCGGGAGCTGCAGAGCGAGCTGGCCGATCTGCGCAGCAAGCTGGTGGAGCTGGAGGTGAACCTCCGCTATCAGGTGATCCGCGCCCCCGAGGATGGGGTGGTGTTCGAACTCAAACCCAAGGCGCGGGGCTTCGTCGCCCAGACCAGCGAACCGGTGCTGAAGGTGGTGCCCTTCGACCGACTGGAGGCGCGGGTGGAGGTGCCGAGCCGGGAGATCGGCTTCGTGAGCGTGGGCAAGAAGGCGGAGATCAGCATCGATTCCTATCCCGCCACCGATTTCGGGGTGCTGGAGGGCACGGTGCGGCGGATCGGCTCCGATGCGCTGCCCCCCGATGAGCGAAACCCGGGCAAGCAGTTCTACCGCTACCCGGTGGACATCCGGCTCGACCAGCAGCAGATGAAACTCAAGAGTGGCAAGAAACT
>JBIPMZ010000193.1:0-4901 GCA_044376165.1 Cyanobium sp. | reverse complement strand
GATGATCAGCAACTGAGAGAGTATATCGGTGCGGCGGATATCTATCTAACCCCCTATCTCAATGCTGCCCAGATCACCTCTGGCACCCTGGCCTACTGCTTCGGGGCTGGCAAGGCGGTGGTCAGCACTCCCTACTGGCATGCGGAGGAGCTGCTGGGCCAGGATCACGGGGTGCTGGTGCCCTTTCGCGATGGCGGAGCGATCGCTGCGGCGGTCAACGGCCTGCTGGCGGAGCCCGCCCGCCTGCATGCGATGCGCAAGCAGGCCTACCTGGGCGGGCGCGAGATGGTGTGGAGCGCCGTGGGGGAGCGCTACGCCCAGCTGTTCGAGCGCCTGCTGGCGGCCGGCGAAGGCCATCCCCGCAGCCACCGGCCCGCCGCCACCCTGGCGGTGGAGGGGGCGGAGCTGCCGATCTGGCGTTTTCAGCACCTGGAGCTGATGACCGACTCCACCGGCGTGTTCCAGCACGCGGTGCACAACGTGCCCGATTTCCACCACGGCTACTGCACCGACGACAACGCCCGCGCCCTGCTGTTCACCGCCCAGCTGGAATCCCTGGGGGAACCGCTGGACGGCCTCACCCGCGTGCAGTCTGCCGCCGCGGCGTTTTTGCACTACGGCTTCGACCGCCAGAGCGGTCGCTTCCGCAATTTCATGGGCTTCGATCGCCGCTGGCTCGAAACCCTGGGGTCGGAGGACAGCCACGGCCGGGCCCTCTGGGGGTTGGGGGCGATCGTGGGGCGAACCCGCCAGACCAACCTGCGCAACTGGGCCGCCCGCCTCTTCGAGCAGGCTCTGCCGGCCCTGGAGGCGTTCACCTCCCCCCGCGCCTGGGCCTTCGCGGTGCTGGGGCTGCACGAGTATCTGCGGGTGCTGGAGGGCGACCTGCTGGCCGACCGCTGGCGTTTGGAGCTCTCCGAGCGGATACTGGAAGCCTTCCGCCGCCACGCCACGCCGGATTGGCCATGGCTGGAGCCGATCGTGAGCTACGACAACGCCCGCCTGCCCCAGGCCCTGATCCTCAGCGGTCGCTGGCTGCAGCGACGAGACATGCTGGAGATGGGCCTGCGGGCCCTCCGCTGGCTTCAAGACGCCCAGCGCGCTCCGGAAGGCCATTACCGGCCGATCGGCTCGGAGGGGTTCTGGCGCCAGGGCGGCGTCCCCGCCACCCACGACCAGCAACCCCTGGAGGCCACCGCCAGCGTGGCGGCCTGCCTTGAAGCTCTGCATGCCACCGGCGACCACCGCTGGCGCCAGGAGGTGATCCGCAGCTTTGATTGGTTCCTCGGCCGCAACGACCTGCGCCGGCCCCTCTACGACGCCAGCAACGGCGGCTGCTTCGACGGCCTCCAGCCCTCCGGCGTGAACCGCAACCAGGGGGCGGAGTCCACCCTGGCCTTTCTGCTGGCCCTGGCCGACATGAAACTGCTCCACAGCGAAGCCCTCACCGCCTCCCCATGAGCCATCCGTGCCAGGTCTCCCAGGCGGCGCTGCCCTTGGAGCGACTGGAGCTCCGCCTGGAGCCGAACCATCGCCGCGTGCTGCTGCGCCCCTTCATGCCCTCCCTGGTGGTCAAGCCGACGAGCGGGCCCGGGGATCTGCAGCGCCTGGAGGTCCTGATGGACCGAATCGCCGGCCTGCCGCAGAAGGAGAGCGAGCAGGAGCTCGACCGGCTGCGCCATCGCTTCGGCGTGCGCCACCGCACCCTGGAGAAGCTGGCGCGCCAACGCTGGCAGGATGTGCTGGCACCCCTGCAACGGCAGCACCAGCTCGGGGGGGAACAGCTGCTGCTGCTCGGCTACTACCTCACCCACGAATACGCGCTGGAGTCGGCGGCCCTCTTCAACCCCTCCCTGGTGCCCCATCCCGATCAGAGCGGTCTGGAGGCGGGCGGCCTGCGGGTGGTGCTCAGCCTGCGGGCCACCGGCGAGGGGCACATCTCCTCGATCGAATTCCGCAGCGGCGTGATCCACGCCGATGACACCCTGCACCTCGACCGGGTCTCCCCGTTCGTGTATCAGGGCCAGATCGCGCTGCTGGAGAACGGCGCGGAGGGCGGCTATCAGGTCAGCTACGACGAGGAAAGCCTGCTGAGTGAGCGGGTGCTCTTCCCGGTGGCGGCGCGGGAGAGCAACGGTCTGGAGGATGCCCGCTTCGTGCAGCTGGAGAGCGGAAGCCCCCGCTACCTGGCCACCGCCACCGCCTACGACGGCCGGGGCATTCACACCCAGCTGATCGAGACCGACGACTTCCGCACATTCCGGCTGCGCCCCCTGCAGGGCTCGGCGATCCGCAACAAGGGCCTGGCCTTCTTCCCCCGCCGCATCCAGGGCCAGTGGTGGATGCTCGGCCGGCAGGACAGCGAGAACATCCACCTGATGACCAGCGACCGCACCGACTGCTGGCACGACTCCCGGGTGCTGCTCTGCCCCCAGGAACCCTGGGAGTTCATCCAGCTGGGCAACTGCGGCTCGCCCCTGGAGACCAGCGCGGGCTGGCTGGTGCTCACCCACGGTGTCGGGCCGATGCGCGAATACTGCATCGGCGCGGCGCTGCTCGACCTGGACAACCCCACCCGGGTGATCGGCCGCCTGCGCCAGCCCCTGCTGCGGGCCATCGACGACGAGCGGGACGGGTACGTGCCCAATGTGGTGTACAGCTGCGGCGGGCTGATCCACGCCAACCAGCTCTGGCTGCCCTACGCGGTGTCCGACCGGGCGACGCGCCTGGCCCGGGTGCCCCTGCCAGCCCTGCTGGAGCTGCTGCGCCAATCCCCGCCGCGGGCAAGCCTCTGCCGGATGGAACCGATTTCTCCCTAATGTGCCGATGCCCATGGCGTGGTGCGATGGTTGCCGATGGTTCTCTGCCCCCCTTGCCGCTGCTGGAGCAATACAGCCAGTTCTTCCGGCTGCTCAGCGAACCGGCCCGGCTGCTGCTGCTCTGCCATCTGCGCCAGGGGGAGATGGATGTGGCCGCGCTGATCGAGGTCACCGGTTTCTCCCAGTCCCATGTCAGCCGCCAGCTCAGCCAGTTGCAGCGCGCCGGGCTGGTCCGCTGCGCCCGGAACGGCAGCCGCTCCCTCTGGCGCTCCGACAGCGATCTGGTGGACCAGCTCTGCGTCCTTGTGCAGACCCGCCTGCGCCAGCAGCTGGAGGAGCAGAGACGCAATCTGCAACGGGCCTGAGCGTCACCTCGTACGGAATCGGCCACAGCCCCCTCCTTAGGGTGAGGCAAACTCTCTTGATGCGATGCCCCGCGAACGCTTCTTTCTGGAACTTGAACCTCCGGGCTCGCTTTCGGGGGCAGCTCCCCATGTGGTGATCGTGGGGGGAGGCTTCGCCGGCCTGAAGGCCGCCCACTGCCTGGCCGGCCGCGATGTGCGGGTCACCGTGATCGACAAGCGTAACTTTCACCTCTTCCAGCCCCTCCTCTACCAGGTGGCCACGGGGCTGGTGTCGGAAAGCGATGTGGCCTCGCCCCTGCGCCAGCTCGTGGGGCAGGCGCCAAACGTGCAGGTGTTGATGGGAGAAGTGGAGGACCTCGACCCGGCGGCACAGGAGGTGGGGTTCAACGGCCACCGCTTCCGTTACGACCACCTGCTTCTGGCCACAGGCGCCACCAGCAGCTTCTTCGGCCACGACGCCTGGGGGGAGCAGGCGCTGCCGATGAAAAGCCTCCGGGATGCGGAGAGGATCCAAAGTCGAGTGCTCTCGGCCCTGGAGGAGGCGGAGCAAACCCCCGACCCCGCCCGGCGCGAGCAGCTCCAGTCGGTTGTGGTGATCGGCGGCGGCCCCACCGGCTGCGAGCTGGCGGCTTCCCTCATCGACCTGTTGCGCCATACCCTGGCCCGGGATTTCAAGCAGCTCGACCCCCAGCGCTGTCGCGTCACCCTGGTGGACCCGGGCGATCGGGTGCTGCGGGCGATGGACCCTTCCCTCTCTCGCGCCGCTGGCGACCATCTGCGCCGCTGCGGCGTGGAGCTCCTGCTGGGGGGTCGGGTGAAGGCGATCGAGCCGCAGCGGGTGGTGGTCACCCTGGGGGAGGGGGAGCGGAGCCTGGAGGCCGGCACGATCTGCTGGACCGCGGGGGTAACCCCCTCCCCCCTCGGACGGCTGCTGGCGGAGCGCACCGGCTGTCCGTTGGACAAGGGGGGGCGGGTGATCGTGGAGCCCGACTTCTCGGTGCCGGGCCATCCGGAGATCCGGGTGCTGGGGGATCTGTGCCGCTACGACCACACCCCCGATGGCCAACCGCTCCCGGGTATGGCCGGGCCGGCGGTGCAGATGGGCGCGTGGGTTGCCGGCGACCTCCTGGCTCGGGGGCAGGGGCGGCAGGCGCCGCCTTTCCGCTACGTCAATTACGGCAGCATGGCGGTGATCGGCCCCTTCTTTGCTGTGGCTGACCTGCGCGGCCTGAAGGTGAGCGGGCCAATCGGCTGGTGGCTCTGGGGCCTGGCCCACCTGGCCTTCATGCCCGCCCGGGAAAACCGCATCACCCTGCTCACCAAATGGCTGTGGATGATTGTGGCGCGGCAGCGTTCAGCGCTGGTGATCCGTGAGCCGGCGGGTTGAACGGGGATCGGGTTCACTCCGCCTCGCAGATGTCGTTGAGCTTGCGCAATTCGGTGAGGGCATGTCGATGACCACGGGCTCTCCCTGCTTGGCACCCTTCACGAGTTCGACGGCAGGGAAGTAGTGAATGTCGGTGTGTAGCCCTCGTTGGCGGAGGAGAAGGTTTTATGTTTCCGAGACGGAATGGCCGCAGCACAGGCGCGCCATGGAGGAAACAGCCAGGCCATGGAGAGGCGAAACGATCTGCGCAGCAGTATCGGGTTGCTGTTGCCGTGGCTCCAGGAACCGATCGAGGGGGTCTTCGATCTCACGTCCACGGTATCGGTGCAC
>JBIPMZ010000192.1:0-4907 GCA_044376165.1 Cyanobium sp. | reverse complement strand
CTGTCCTGGCTCGACCGGCTGCTGCCGCTGTGGATCCTGCTGGCGATGGCGGTTGGTCTGCTGCTGGGGCGTCTCGTGCCAGGCCTGCAGGGACTGCTGAGTTCGGTGCAGGTGGATCACACCTCCCTGCCGATTGCTCTGGGCTTGCTACTGATGATGTACCCGGTGCTGGCCAAGGTGCGCTACGGAGAACTTGGCTCTATGGCGCGCGATCGGCGCCTGCTGACGCTCACGTTGGGGCTCACCTGGGGGCTGGGCCCACTGCTGATGTTCAGCCTGGCCTGGTTGTTCCTGCCGGATCAAGCGGCGTTCCGCACCGGGTTGATCCTGATCGGCATCGCCCCCTGCATCGCCATGGTGCTGATCTGGATCGATCTGGCCCAGGGGAACCGGGAAGCGGCCGCGCTGCTGGTGGCGATCAATTCAATCCTGCAGGTTCTGATCTATGCGCTGCTGGGCACCTTCTACCTGCAGATTCTTCCGGCCTGGCTGGGGCTCGAAACCCAGATCGTGCGCTTCTCGTTCGCAGAGATCGCCCGGGCGGTGCTGATCTTTCTGGGGATTCCGCTGGTGGCTGGTTTCCTCACCCGTGTGATCGGCGTGCGCCTCAAGGGGCGGCGCTGGTATGAGCAGGTGTTTCTGCCGCGGCTCGGGCCCTGGGCCCTCTACGGCCTGCTGTTCACGATCGTGTTGATGTTTGCCCTGCAGGGTCAGGCGATCACCTCCGATCCGGCCCAGGTGATTCGGGTGGCCATTCCTTTGCTGCTCTATTTCTTGCTGATGTGGAGCATTGCGTTTGCGGTGGGCAAGGGAAGCGGCCTCGATTACCCCCGCACCTCGGCTCTGGCGTTCACGGCCGCCGGCAACAACTTCGAGCTGGCGATCGCCGTCTGCATCAGCATCTGGGGGGTCAGCTCGCAGCAGGCTCTGGCCGGCGTGATCGGTCCGTTGATCGAGGTGCCGGTGCTGGTGAGCCTGGTGTACGTTTCGCTGTGGCTGCAGCCGAGGCTCTGGAGGAGGCGCTGATCAGTCCCGTTGTGAAGTCTGCTCGGGTCGGACATCAGCCCGTTGGACGACGCTTGCGGCCATGCACACCGGATCCGCGCTCCTCCCGACGTTCATAGAGCCTGCACCAGCTGGTGCCAGAGAACTGCGCGAGCGCATCCATGTCCTGGAACAGCGCCTGCTTGAACAGGTGCCACCGGCAATCGAGCAGCGGTATCGGGATCTCTGACGCCTCACGCGATCACGACAGCGTTCACAAGATGATCGCCCTGATGTGAGCGGAGGCGTCGCCGACTGCTCAATAGCGCAAGAAATTAAGAAGGGGATAAGGTCTGCGATGTGATCTGCATCACCGGCATCATTGTCTGTCTTCGGTGAAGATGCGACCACTTGCCGCTGTATGCTGTGAGCCCCATCCACAGCTGGCTGCCCCAAGTGGGGATCTGTCTGCTCCTTCAGAGCGGCATCGTCTCCACCGGATGGCTTTTGCAGCACTGGCTAGCTGATTCCCCGCCATGTTGCGACCGACCCCAGGTGCCCTGAGTTCTCGACGCCTTGAGGAAAGGCCGGCGGGTCTGCCCAGCCAGTTGTTCGTCCATGGGGGGCGCGGCCCCACCCTGTTCAGCGCCGTGCTGTTCGAGGCGACTGGCCCAAGGCTGGTTCCACTGGAATCGCCTGAACACCTGAAGCGACTGATTCAATCGCGGTGTCCCGTTTGGTTGAGGGTCATGGGTCTTGCCGATGGCGCGCGCATCCGTCGCATGCTGGAGCCCCTGAAGGTGCCCGAACTGCTGCTTCCACCCGTCCTCGAGATCCCGCAGCGGCCCCGGGTTGATGTGCTCGATGACGCCCTGCTGGTGGTGCTGCATCGCCTCGGCTTTGCGCGCAGTCCATTGCACCTGCTGAGCTCCCAGGTCGGCTTCCTGTTGCTGCCCCAGCGGTTGATCACCTTCGAGGAGGCCCCCGCCGCAGAAGCCTTCCCGCAACTCACCAACTGGCTGCAGAGCCAAGACGCCGCCGGCGATGCCAGTGACCTGGACGACATCCTGCATTACCTGGTGGATGAGGTGCTCGACGACCTGTTCCCGATGCTGGAGCAGATCTCCAACCGACTCGACGATCTGGAGGAGGCGGTGTTGCGTGATCCCAGGCCGTTACTGTTGAACAAAACCTTCATCTACCGCAGTAATCTACGCACGATTCGCTCGCAGGTCTGGCCGCTGCGTCATCAGATTCGGGTGCTGATGCGCCAACATCAGAAGCTGCTAGGCCCTGAGGCATTGAGTGGTTTTCAGGACATGGCTGAGACGGTGGAGCTGCTGTTTGACAGCACCGAGCTGTTGCGCCATCAATGTGATGCCATCACCCAGACCTATGGGGCTAGTGTGGGAAATCGGATGAACCAGGTGATGAAGACACTCACTATCCTCACCAGCATCTTTGCCCCGCTCACCTTCATCGCCGGGATTTATGGCATGAACTTCGAGAACATGCCCGAGCTGAAATGGCATGATGGCTACGCCCTGATCCTGCTGGCGATGGCGATGGTTGCCGTTGTGCAGGCGTGGTGGCTGTGGCGGCGTGGCTGGTTTGAAGACTGGACGACGCCACGCTGAAGTAGTCCCCACCCGCGCAGAACACCTCAAACCGATGTGGCGTCACGCACCGGTGAGGACACCCGCCAGGCCAGGATCGCTGCCCCCACCACCGTGGGGTAGGAGATGTAGGTGGCGCCGGCATAGGGGCTGCCCAGCCGTCCCCGGTAACGGAGATCGCTCAGGCCCATGGTCTCGATCGTGACCTGCCGATCATTGCGCACGTTCTCCGCTCGGTCTCGGCGTCGTACATGCCCGAGGCGAGATCGACGACATGGGCGCCAAGGCGGAGGCCGAGCTCGAGCAGGGGCTGGTTGAAGCCGGGCATGGCGGCGTTCACAAGCACCTGGGCATCGGCCAGCTGCTTCGGAGACAACCACGGCGTTCGTGACGCAAGCGGCGACCGACCGCTGTGCTCCATCGCACCAGGGCTTTGAGAGACAACCGGCGCCACGGAGCGGTGTGCGCTGGAGATCACAACGCCGTGTTGTCGCCCAGGTTTTCTTGACCCCCTCTTAACCGTCTCCTGACCAAGATGGAATCACCAGCCTGCAGCGCCATCACATTGTCATCGCAGCGGTAGCGGCTGATTCCCGCCACCTGCCTCTCCAGTGCCGGGGATGCCGAGTCCACCCGTGTGGCCGCCGATTCGTTTCCCCCAGGCCTTCACGCAAGCGTTGTGGCATTACGACACTCGCAGCCGCTCCTTTTTCAAAGACATCATGACCACCAGTCCCGAGCTCAATACGATCGCTGCTTTGGCACGCACCCGGGAACCACGAAAGATCAAGACTGGGGATGTGATTTTTCGAGCCGGCGAACCTGGCGATTGCCTGTTTGGCATCGTTTCGGGAACCATTCAGCTCAGCTGGGGAGGTGACCGTGTCGAGACATTAGGTCCAGGCAGCTGCTTCGGGGTAGGGGCGCTGGTTGATCCTGAGCATCGCCGCTTCGGTACAGCGACAGCCGTCACCGACGGCGAATTGCTGGATATGAACCGAGAGGAGTTCCTTTTCGCCATGCAGGAACTCCCCATGTTCGGCCTGGAGATGCTTCATGACCTGGAGCAACGCCTGCAGAGGCTCAAGGAGGAAGGGGCTAAAACCTGAGCATCTGATACAGCGGTACTGCTCGATGGGTGATGCGAGCCTTGGATTGCGCTTTGCAACAATCGACCCATCCTTAACCCATCAATAACAGTTGATGGGTTAACTGGCCTGATCTTGTTCCCTTCCCTCCCCCGGATCTGTCCCATGGTTTCCAGCTGGACGTCTCGTGCCGCTTTCCTCGGGATTCAGGTCGCGGCAACGTTTGCCACAGCCCTGGCGGCTTCCCCCTCAGCCATCCGGATCGGCGGGTCCAGCACAGTTTTTCCGATCATGACGGAAGCGATCCGGGCCTTCCGCGCGGCAGGCAACACCACAAAGATTGATCTCAGGGAAACAGGCACCAGCGACGGATTCCGGCGTTTCTGCACCGGCCAGCTTGAGATTGCCAATGCCTCCAGGCCGATCAACAGCAAGGAGCTCAAGACCTGTGCCAGCAACCGGATCTCCTTCATCGAGCTTCCGATTGCATTCGATGCGATCACCGTTGTCGTCAACTCCGCCAACACCTGGGCCTCGCAGATCAGCACCAAGGAGCTGGCCCGACTCTGGGGTCGTCAGGCGGAAGGGAAGATCAACCGTTGGAGCGATGTGAATCGCGACTGGCCTGATCGCCCGATCAAGCTTTGCGGCCCAGGCAAGGACTCAGGCACCTACGACTATTTCAATAAGGCCATCAACGCTTCGCCTGATAATGCCAGGCAAGATTACGCTTCCAGTGAAGATGACAACGTGATTGTTCGTTGCGTTGCTCAGAACGCTAATGCTCTGGGCTACTTCGGCTTCAGCTATTTCAAGGCCAATCAGGCCAGGCTGAGGGCTCTCCCCATCCTCGCGTCCACGGCTCCTGTCAGTCCGTCGATCGCCAATGTTCAGTCTGGTCGCTACCGACCATTGTCCAGGCCGCTGTTCTTGTATGTCAACGACCGGGCTCTTGCCAGCAAGCCGGAACTGCAGATGTTCACAACGTATGCCATTCGCAATGGCCTTCGCATCGTCGGAGACACGGGGGATGTCCCCCTGCCAGCTAGCACCTATCGCCTGGTGGAAACCAAGCTGTATAAGCGAATCACTGGCAGCGCCTTTTCTGGCGATCTTCCCGTTGGTCTGAGCATTGGTGAAGCGCTGCGGCGCAGTTTTGATGCTAACAAGCTCCCACAGTTCCGCTAGTTCTGATTCGATCATGGGCCGAAATCATTCC
>JBIPMZ010000405.1:0-3766 GCA_044376165.1 Cyanobium sp. | reverse complement strand
CTACTGGTGGCAAACGGAATACCTTAGTCATATCTAAACCGTCTCGCAGACGTTTGGTGTTTGCGAGCTTGTGTCCCCCTTGTCCATCGGCTAAAACCATCAAGGTGCAACTTGGAGTGTTAACTCATCGCTGTGGGCAATGGGCCTTGCGCCTCGGTTAATACACGTCCGGCTTGCTTGGCAAATCGAACGTCAACATCAATGGTAATCTTGGCAATCTTGGTGTGGTAACGCGCCATCAGCGCAGCGCGAACGCATTGCTCGAAAGCCAGTGCCGGAAACCTTCCCGGCAGGAAGGAAAAGTGGGTCAGACAGATTGACCTGGCCCGCTCGATATCAGCGACGCGGATGATCTCGGACGCCGCGCGAGGTTCGCTCTCCCAAGCCACCGTCCTTGAGGACGTAATAATCATGGGGCGCTCGTCGAAGCCGTGAGAAATCACGACGAACCTGCGTCTATGATTTGCCGTCAACCTTGGGCAGGTAAAGTGGCCCCTATCCCGACCAAGCGCTCTGATGACAGCCAGCATCGGGCTGAATCCATCGGGGTTGTGGGTGCAGGAAACCACGTCGGCATCGATCGTTGGCCACCACAAGCAGTGACCCATTGCACGTTCGTCAAAGGTGTGAGAGATCGAGCGTATGCGGATTTCCACGGCTTGGTTGATCGGTGACCCGTTGGGGCGAACTCAAGGCTGTCAGTAACGACTCAGCTACTACGGGCTTCTGCAATCTCAGGCTGCCCGGAGAAGACGCCGACTCTCTTGAGCAGCCAACGACGAATGTCTTCTCCCACCGCAGTCGTTATGGCGCCACTCCGTTCGCTGCCTCGCATGATCTGGAGGTTGGGGGAAGCCGGCTCGCTCGCTGTGACACCCCACAGCCGGTGCTTCCGCAAGATCACCAAGAAGATGTTGCCGGTCTGCGCTCGCGGGATAAGGACCTGTCGCAGGTACGCCTGAGCCTGCCAGACACTCGGGAGCCCCGCGACCACCCGTTGAGCTTTGTCGTCCATCTCCTGCGATGCGTATGGGCACACGTTGAAGACGGACACCAAAGTCCGGAGAGTCTCCATCGGCAAGCCGATCGGTTTCGCGATCCGACGCTTGTAGTAGTAACACCACTCCTCAGGCAGGGGATCCTCGCCACTTCGCTGGTCAAGGATCAAATCAGAGAATTCTCCTTCGGGGTAGTTTGGGTTGGCAAGACAAACCACGACACGCGCCCTTTCCAACGGCCCATCGAAGGGACAGGGAGGGTTCTTGTCGGTAAACAAGCCCGGCACCTTGCTCAGATGAGGCAGGTCATCCGGATGGACCTTGTCGCTACGTCCGCACCGCGCCCAGAAGCGGTGAAAGTCTGATCCGAGGTACATCGAGCCTTCCTCCCCAACAGGCTATGTGTGGCGGTCTTCCGGAGTTGTTCTTAGGGCCGCTGGTTGACGCTTCGCCGCACTGGCCAAGATGCGCGCAACGCGCGGGGCTTTGTCATTGTGCTGCATATATGCGGCAACTTTGGCCCCTTGGTGACCGAACCTTGCTCGACTATTCAGACGAGCAAGTTGGACCCAGATCAGGCACTCGGGCAGGCCTTGCGAAGCCTGCGCACATCGCGCAAATGGAGTCAGACCGACCTCGCTTTGCGTGCCGATGTCGATCGCAACTGCATCTCACTCATCGAGCTCGGGCGCAACAGTCCAAGCGTGCGGCTGCTGTTCCGGCTGTGCGATGCCCTAGACGTCAGTCCGTCGGGGTTCCTGCTTGATGTAGAGCGAAGGGCTCGCTCTCAGCCCAATCGCTGAACATCGGACTGGAGCAGTTTGGGCAGCAGTAAGCGCGCGCGAGGATGATGGCGACGACCAACGCAATCCAAGGCCTCCGAGCCCGTCGGAGGGTTTGAGATCTACGCCTCGACCCTCAAACCCTGCCGGAAACCCTGCGCAACCCTCGGCTGTCGGCGGCACACCGCGCGCGTCAACGGTCAGCGCAGCAGCGCAAGTGCCTAGTGGTGTCGAACTTTCGCCCATAAAAAAACCGCCACCGCGATGGGTGGCGTTCCTGACTTTGGCGCGCCCGGCTCAGCGCCTGCGCCGGCAGGCTCGAGTAGGACCCGTCACCGTCGGCATTGCGGGCGAGCTCACGGCTGACGGTGCCAGGCGAGCGCCCGAGGGCACGGGCAATGGCCCTGACGCCGGAACGCGCCTGACGCAGGCTCGCAATCGTCATGCGCTCCTCAGGCTGAAGCTGTCGGTATGTCGTACTGGTTTGCATCTGTGCACCTTACCCGAGGCGGGGTGTTGCACTTCAGATTTGAGGCTGCCTTGCTTAGTAGCTCACAATATCGCGATTGTATCAACATGCAGAGTTCACCTACACACCGAACTAACGGCCTGCAGATGTATTCCTATTAGAACTCAGATCAAAAAAGGCCCAAGCCGGATGAAAATCGTATACATATTTCAATCGATCTGACTCAAGACGTCCGCATCAATCAACATTTGACTTGCTTTATAGTTCTACACCATTTTAGACCATCTGAAGTAACGCATATAGGGTGCTACTGTCCAAGCCAGTTGATCTCTGCGATAGCAATAATCGGCCAATGAAGGTGTAATCTCGTACTTTTCTCAACAGGAAGATTAGGACGTCGATCGCTCGTGGAGTGAAATAGCGAAGCGGCTGGCAGTTAGTTCGCTTGCGATTCAGGAATTTACGTGCCTATCCAATAAAACCTGAGAATGTAATTCACGGGTGATTCCAAAAGACTTTATTTATAAACCTTCTGAGGATAAAATAAGGCGTTTTCTTCAAGCTCTTGAGTCTGGTATCCAAGGCTTTATAGGTCGCCGAATGCAAAACACACAGAAATTCCATCAGATAAATCGTGCATCACCAAGGTGGCCCCCAGATGCGCCTACTATGCGCGACCTGTTTGAAACTGCCCCTCCAGACACGCCAAGCACGACGTCATCGCACGTGTTGTTCAAAACCGCCTTTGCTGCCTGGCTTGAAAGGCAAAACGCGGATAGGGCCGTGCGCCGTGCCACCAGTCGCAGCATTTACGCCAACATCTGGGGTGCCTTCAGCGCCTGGTGCGTGAGCCAGCAACTGGAGCTGCAGCAACTGCGCCCCAGCGACCTGAACAGGTACATCGAGCACCGCGCCGGCTTGCTCAAGCTGCGCCGCGCCACCCGCACCACCGAAGCCAGCTTCTCGCCGCGCTACGCCTGGAGGCTGCTCACGCTCATCGACCACGTCCTGCAGCACCACGCCGCCGCCCACGAACTCACGCCCAACACCTGCGCACAGCAGTTGCTGAGCACCAAGGAGGAGTGGCGCTATGCGAACACACCGCCATTCGACAAGCTGCCGGCCTACCTGGAGTTTGACCAGTCCGAGGCATTCATCTGCTGGCTGAAAGCCCACATGCCCGCGTGCCCAAGCAAAACCGACGCTCCTGGATCAGAAAGCGAACCGCACACAACGACTTCAACCGACCGCCAGACCTGGGTCCAGGCACGCAATCGAACCTCAGTGGCGCTTCAACTCGGCAGCGGCCTCACGCCCGGCGAAGTCCGTAACCTACAACTTGACGATGTGCTGGCATGCCCCACCACGGGCGCGCCCTTGAAACTGCACCTGCGCGCGCTAGGTACCAGCACTGCCCACCAGGTACCACTTGCACCGTGGTCAGTCCCACTCCTGCAAAACTGGCTCGACGTGCGCCAAGCCTGCAGGATCACGGCAACAGTCCTGTTTCCAGGGGC
>JBIPMZ010000191.1:0-4914 GCA_044376165.1 Cyanobium sp. | reverse complement strand
TTCATGATTCTTTAAGCTTCGTTTAAGCCGCGCTTCGTGTGGCGGGCTCTCCACGGGCGGACGCAATTCGGCCAGGCAGCGGCTGGACCCCTAAGCGGCCAGCTCTTCCTGCCGTTGCCCCTCTGTCTCCCCCTGCTCCGCCCGCGTCAACCCCACGTCCACCCCCAGGTGCTGATCGGGGCGGCCGGTGATCAGCAGCGCCGTGCGCTGGCGGGTGGCGATCTGCCACATCCACTTGCTGAACAGGGCGATGCGATTCTCGGTGTCGGGGATGAAGGCGAGGTGGGCCAGGGCCCAGAGGATCCAGCCCGCCAGACCGGTGACGTGCCAGCCGCGCAGGTCGGCGACGGCATACCAAGGGCCGATCACCGCCATGCTGCCCAGATCGATCCAGCGGAAGGGCGCCAGCTGCTCGCCCCGCAGCCCGGCGAGGATGTCGCGGGCCACCCAGTCGCCGGCCTGCACGGCGGGGCCGGCCATGCCGGGCAGGGGGGTGCCGTTGGGGGTGTGGCGGTAGCAGCACAGATCCCCGACGGCGCGGATCTCCGGGTGGCCGGGGATGGAGAAATCGGCCTCCACCTCCAACCGGCCGCCGCGGTCGATGGCGCACCCGCAGCGCTCCGCCAGCAGCCTCCCGAGGCGCGAGGCCCGCACGCCAGCGGTCCAGCAGACGGTGGCGGCCTCCAGGCGCCGCTCCCCCTCCTGGCTGCGCAGCCGCACCTGCCCGGGGGCGATGTCCTCCACCCGCGCCCCGAGCAGCAGCTCCACCCCCGCCTGGTGGAGGTAAGCGCCAGCCGCGGCGGAAAGCGCGGGCGGCATCGTCGGCAGCACCCGATCCACCAGGTCGACGAGGATCACGCGGCAGTCCTCGGCGCGGAGCTGCTTGAAATCGCGGCGCACGGCCCGCTGCATCAGCTCGATCAGCGAGCCGGCCAGCTCACAGCCGGAGGGTCCGGCGCCGATCACCACCGCGCTCTGCAGAAAGCGACGCCGCTCGGGATCGCGGGTTTGCTCCGCTTCCTCCAGGGCCATCAGCAGCCGGCGGCGGATTTCATCGGCGTGCTCGAGAATTTTCATCGGGGGCGCCAGCGGTCGCCATTCCTCCCGACCGAAGTAGCTGCTGCCGGAACCGCTCGCCAGGAGCAGCTGGTCGTAGCGATAGCGCTGCTGGTGGAAGACGATCTCGCGGGCTTGCGGATCGATGTCCACCACCTCACCCAGAAGGATCTGCACATTGGGCGCCTGGCCCACCATCTGCCGGAGCGGCGAGGCCACGTCGGCTTCCGATACCAGGCCGGAGGCCACCTGATAGAGCAGCGGCTGAAAAAGGTTGAAATTGCGTTTGTCGATCAAGGTGACCCGCACCGGCTGCCGGCTGAGGCCATGGGCCGCCCGCAGCCCGGCAAATCCCCCGCCGACGATCACCACATGGGGCCAGGCCGCCATCGCCGTCTCCGGCGGATCGAGCTCCAGAAAAAAGCGCTCCGCGGCCATGACTTCCCAGCTGGCAAGCCCCTCACGCTATGGGGATGGGGAGAGGGCCCTGGTAGCGATGGGGACCGTTCGCCTCTTCAGGAGGCGAAGCTGGGCTGCCGGCTGAGGTGCATGGCATCGGCGTCGGGCGGCAGGTGCTCCACCGGTTGGGTGAAGACGTAGCCGTAGCCATACACCGTTTGGATCAGGTCGCGGCCGAGGTCGGCGTCGGAGAGCTTGCGGCGCAATCCGTGAACGGTGCGAGCGAGACTGATCTCGCTGGCGCTGGCCTCGCCCCACACCTTTTCGATCAGCTCGTTCTTGCTGATCACTCGGCCCCGGTGTTCGCAGAGGCAGGCCAGGAGGCGCCGCTGCATGGGGGCAAGGGGTACGAGACGCCCCCGGCACCAGAGGGTTTGGTCTGCGGCCAGGCAATAGGGGCCGAAGCGGAAACTGATCATCCCAGAGGTTCGGCGAACACTAACCAAAAGTTTCGCGGCCCGCCTCCCGTTCGGCGATACCGCAAAGTGGGTATTTGTGGGCTGCGGCCCGGCGGATCGGCCATGACCCCTGCCCCCTTGCCCCTGGCCGGCCGCGTCGCCCTGGTGACCGGGGCCGCCAAGCGGGTGGGGGCCGCCATCGTGGAGCAGCTGCACGGGGCCGGCGCCGACGTGGTCATCCACTACGGCCGATCCGCCGCCGCGGCCCGGGAGCTGGCGGATCGGTTGGAACGCCGGCGACCGGGCAGCACCGCCCTGCAGGGGGCCGACCTGCTGCGGGCCGAGGAGCGCGATGCCCTGGTGCCGGCGGCGGCGGCCGCCTTCGATGGCCTCGACCTGCTGGTGAACAACGCCTCCAGCTTCCATCCCACCGCCCTGGGCTCGATCGGCGAGGCCGACTGGGACGACCTGGTGGGCAGCAACCTCAAGGCGCCGTTGTTCCTCAGCCAGGCGGCACTTCCCTGGCTGCGGCGGCGCCAGGGGTTGATCGTCAACATCCTCGATATCCATGCCCGCCGTCCGCTGGGGGGCTTCCCCCTCTACTGCGCCGCCAAGGCGGGCCTGCAGATGCTCACCTACGCCATGGCGCGGGAACTGGGGCCGGAGATCCGGGTGAACGGGGTGGCACCGGGGCCGGTGCTGCGCCCCGACGAGATGGATCAGGTGGCGTGGGATCGATCGATCGTGGAGCGGATCCCCCTGCGCTGCGAGGGGGCCCCCTCCGATGTGGCCGCCTGTGTGCTGTACCTGGCCACCACGGGCCGTTACGTGAACGGTCAGGTGATCGCGGTGGACGGCGGCCGAAACCTGGGATTCTGAGCGCGAGGTCCGGGGGGAGCCTCAGTGGGGGGCGCCGCAGTGGGGGCAGCGGCGGACCTCGACGCCACCCTCCGGGCCGTTGGTCTGGGCGCTGCCGGCAGGTGCGCTGTCGCTGGCCTCAGCACCGCTAGCGCGGTCGGTCTGCCGCTGCGCGACGGCGCTGCCCAGCTCTGCGGTGAGGATGCCGGTGGGCACCGCGATGATGCTGTAACCGATCAGCATCGTGGCGGAGGCCACCAGCCGCCCGATCGGCGTCACCGGCGCCACATCGCCGTAGCCCACGGTGGTGACCGTAACGATCGCCCAGTAGATGCCCACCGGGATGCTGCGGAAGGCGGGGTTGAGGTTGCTCTCCAGCGCGAACATCACCGCGCCGATCAGTACCACCAGCGTCGCGATCGCCAGGAGAAACACAGCGATCTTGCGCCGGCCTGCCCACAACGCCGTCCAGAGCAGATCCGATTCCTGCAGGTAATCGCCGAGCTGAAGCACCCTGAAGACGCGCAGCAGCCGCAGCACCCGCACAACGATGAAGGTGTAGGCGCCGGGTAACACCAGGCCCAGAAAACTCGGCATGATCGCCAGCAGGTCGACGAGGCCGAAGACGCTGAGGGCGTAGGCCGGGGGGGCGGGGGCACAGAGCAGCCGCAGCAGGTACTCCAGGGTGAAGAGCACCGTGAAGCTCCATTCGGCGGCGCGGAATTCCGGCAACCAGCGCTGGCGCAGCTCCGGATCGCTCTCCAGCACCACCGCCAGCACACTGATGACGATCGCCGCCAGCAGGGCCAGGTCGAAACGCCGGCCGGCGGTGGTGTCGGCCTGGAAGATGGTGCGATAGAGCCACTGCCGCCCCAGGCTGGCCCGCAGCAGCAGGGCCAGCCCGAAGAGGGCACCGAGAACCGCCAGGATCTCCAGCGCCGGCGGCACCGGGATGGCGATCAGGTCGCGCATCCGCGGCGCGGGCCCGCTCAGGCGATCGCCGCGAAGCTCTCGCGGAAGGCCAGCAAGGTGGCGTCGATGTCGGCGTCGCTGTGGGCGAGGGAGGTGAAGCCCGCCTCGAAGGAGCTGGGGGCCAAGTAAACGCCCCGCTCCAACATGGCGCGGTGCAGACGACCGAAGCGGGCGCTGTCGGTGGCCTTGGCCTGCTCGAAGTTGCGCACCGGCCCCTCGCACAGGAAGAAGCCGAACATGGCGCTGACGCTGCCGCCGCAGTAGGGCAGACCCGCGGCGCGGGCTGCTTCGCCGATGCCGTCGCTGAGGCGGCGGGTGATGGTTTCCAGCCGCTCGTAGGTGCCGGGTTTCTTGAGCAGCTCCAGGGTGCGGATGCCGGCGGTCATCGCCAGGGGATTGCCGCTGAGGGTGCCGGCCTGGTACATCGGGCCGGCGGGAGCCACCATCGACAGGATGTCGGCCCGGCCGCCGTAGGCACCGACGGGGAGGCCGCCCCCGATCACCTTGCCCAGGGTGGTGAGGTCGGGGGTGATGCCGAATTTCGCTTGGGCGCCGCCGTAGCTGATGCGGAAGCCGGTCATCACTTCATCGAAGACCAGCAGGGCGCCGTGCTCCTTGGTGAGCTCGCGCAGGCCCTCGAGGAAGCCGGGTTCGGGGGTGATGAAGCCGGCGTTGCCCACCACCGGCTCCAGGATTACACCCGCCACCTCGCCGGCGTTGGCGGCGAAGAGCTCCTTGACGGCCTCCAGGTCGTTGTAGGGGGCGGTGAGGGTGCCGGCGGTGACGGCGCGGGGCACGCCGGGGGAATCGGGCAGACCGAGGGTGGCGACCCCCGAGCCGGCCTTCACCAGGAACATGTCGGCGTGGCCGTGGTAGCAGCCCTCAAACTTGATCACCTTCTCGCGGCCGGTGAAGGCGCGCATCAAGCGCAGCACCGCCATGCAGGCCTCGGTGCCGGAGTTGACGAAGCGCACCATCTCCACCGAGGGCACCGCCTCGATCACCAACGCGGCCAGGTGGTTTTCCAGTTCGCAGGGGGCGCCGAAGCTGGTGCCCTTCTCCAGGGCCTCGTGCAGGGCGGAGATCACCTCCGGGTGGGCGTGGCCGCAGATCGCTGGCCCCCAGCTGCCCACGTAATCGATGTAGCGGTTGCCGTCGACATCCCAGGCGT
>JBIPMZ010000190.1:0-4915 GCA_044376165.1 Cyanobium sp. | reverse complement strand
TGGCCCAAGAACCTGCGGAGAGTTCTCTATCAGCTTGATCTGCCTGACCTGACCGACCCCGCCTCCGCCCCGAGGAGAGCCCGATGCACTCCACGGAAGAACCAGGGAGCCCCCCGGAATCTCTCCCCAAATCCCTCCCTCTCCCTTTTTCAATCCCTGAAAACTCAGTCGGGGCGACAGGATTCGAACCTGCGACCTGATGCTCCCAAAGCACCCGCGCTACCAAACTGCGCCACGCCCCGTTAGGTGGAGTCTAGCGGTCGGGCCCGATGGCCTCAGGCCTCTGGCAACTCGTAGGGCTGGCCGGGTACCGGGTCGATGAAGCGGCAGGGGGGAGGAATGGCGCGGGCGGCATCGGCGGGGGTGCCCTGTACCTGGAGGAGGCCGGCGAGAACGCCGCTGAAGCCCACGTCCCCGC
The DNA here is from genome assembly GCA_044376165.1 of Cyanobium sp. Taxonomy (GTDB): domain Bacteria; phylum Cyanobacteriota; class Cyanobacteriia; order PCC-6307; family Cyanobiaceae; genus Cyanobium. Next base: position 4,497 of record JBIPMZ010000190.1, on the reverse strand, counting down.
CGGTGGTACTGGCCAGCACGACGGCGGGATGGAAGCGTTCCAGCAGCTGGGGCAGCACGGTGCGGCCCCGCACGAAGGCGCCGGCCACCGGCAAGCCCACATCGATCACCGGGGTGATCACCGCGGTGAGGGGCTGGGCGGGCAGGTCGGGGCTGAGGAAGCCGTGGGGCTCCAGGTAGAGGCTGCCGCTGGGGTGGTTGAGCAGGTATCCGTTCTGCACCTGGGGGACGGCGGCACCGGCGGTGGCGGTGATCATCAGCGATCCCACACCGTGCTGCTCGCCGGGGTGGAGGGCTGTGATGGTGCGGAAGCCGAGCGTTCGCACCCGCTGGGCCGCCGCGGCCGAACCCACCACCGGCAGATCCTTGGGCAGACGGGCGAGGCTGGCGGGATGGCAGTGATCGCTGAGGCCCTGGGTGAGGAGCAGCAGGTCCACCGCTTCAGGCACCGGCTGGGGATGGGCCAGCTCCCCCTTCAGCAGCCAGTCACCAGGGCCGAACTGCAGCGGACCCTCAAACCAGGGATCCACCAGCACCCGGGGGCCATCGGCGAAGTCGAGCAGCCAACCATTGGCCCCCAGGTAGGTGGCCACCAGAGAGCGGCGGGACGAACGTTCCAAGGGCTCCATCAGGGAAGGCGAGCGACGGGGCGGGCCTTCCACCCTGGCGCAGCGGGGGGTTGGGCGCGGGCAGCAGACCGGGGAGCAAGCCGGACAGCAAACGCTGACAATGGGAAATTTCGGTACCCGAAGCGACGCTTGCCGTCAACGGGTGTTCGCGAATATTTACTTCTTTGCTGCTCCGTCATGGCCCTGCGCCGCTGCATCGAGATCCTTCCCTTTGCCGGCACCCTCTCCGGCTCCACCCTCTTCTCCTCCCCCCAGCCCAGCGATGAAACCCTGGTCGCCGAGGTGGGCGGCACCCCCGCGGGGGAACTCTTTTGCCACCGTTTCCAAACCGATCAATTGATGGTGCTGCGCGGCTGCATCGATCTGATCGTCCTGCAGGAGGGCCGTCTTCAGCGCATCACCCTGCGGGAGGATGAAGCCTCCTGGGTGCGCATTCCCCCCGGAGTGCCCCACGGCGCCATCAATCGGGGCCGGCGGCCCGCGGTGGTTGTCAACGCCGTTCTGCGCCATGGCCCGAGCCACCCGCGCGACTACCAACCTCGACCGGTGCCATCGGCCTTCGCCTCGGACTGGGCAAAACTGCGGGAAGCCGCTACAGAGCTGTCGACCACTCTTGCCTCTCGCTCAGCCTGAGCAGCGGCAGCCAAGAACTAGCCCACCCGGTCCGGATCCAAGGGCAACCCCCGCAGCCCCAGGGCCAGCCGGCGGGCCCCTAACAACAACGGATACAGACGCCGCGCCCGATTTCGCTCTGCAAACAGCGGGCTGAGCAGGCGCAGCAGGGGTGCGCTCGGCTCCATCCGGGCACACAGCCACTGGATCGCCAGGGCCCCATGCCACACCTGCTGGCCATCCAGCAGCACCGCCCCCTCCGCCAGCCGGTAACCCCTCTGCACAAGAGAGGCCCGCAGGACCTGATCGGCACGGCCATCGCAGATGCGGAGCCCTGGAATGCCGGCGCGCAGCTCACTCAGCTCAGCGAAGTGGCGACAAAAGGGGCAGCCGCCATCGAAGACCAGCAGCGGACCGGGGGCCGGGGGTGGCGAGGTCGTCATCGCGGGGTGGTCTGCGGAGAATGGGGCCTCCTTCGGCTCCCTCCTCGGGTCGTCACCATGCACGCAAGCCAGAACGACCGGGCCTTCCAGAACATTCTCTCCATTCTGTCGCGCGTGGGTGAGGGGCTGCGATCGCTTCGGCTCCCCCTTCTTGCCCTCGGGGCCGCCCTCGCCCTGCCCGCGGCTTGGCTGCCTGTGCCCGTTGCTTGGGCCGACAGCCCGCCGCAGGGGCGCGACTATCGCTGCGGCGGGGACCCGCTCCGCGCCGAGCTGGTGCCCGGAGCGGTGGACGCCGTCGGGATCCCCAACACCACAGCCGGCACCCTCCCCGGCGCCTACCTGGTGCTGCGCTGGCGCGGGGTGCAACTGCAGCTCCCCCGCACCAACAACGCCGGTCCGCTGAGCTTCAGCGACGGCAAGTGGGCCTGGAGCCAGACGGATCCCGACCATCCCCTCCTGCGCCTGCGCCGCCCAGGAGGCGACCTGCAGGAATTTCCCTGCGAGCCCGCGGCCTGAGCGGCGTCGGAACGCCGGTGTCTCGGAACGTTGGTCTCCCCGCGGAATTCAGCCCTCCACCTTCACAGAAACCGTGGTGAGTCTCTGGGCTTTGGGGGCCTTCACGGTGAGCAGCCCGTCCCGATAGTGGGCTTCGAGCTGGTCGCGATCGATCGGGGTGGGAAAGCGGAAGCTGCGGCTCCAGGTGCCATAGCGGAACTCGCTCAGCAACGGTGCCGTGGCAGGGCTCTGCCCCCCCTCGGAGGACTGGGGCAACTCGCGCTGGCTACGGCGCTCGGCGCTGATCACCAAGGAGCGATCGGTGGCTTTGACATCCAGGGCCGCGCGGTCGACACCGGGCAGCTCCAGCACCACCTCATAGGCCTCCGGGGTCTCGTGGACCTCGGCCGCAGGGACGCGCTCCGCGCTCTGGAGCTGCTGGCTCAACTGCTGCTCCAGCCGATCAAACAGTTGGAATGGAGAGGAAGAAGTGCGCAGGGTCAACATGGTTCGAAGGAGCGAAGGGTGGAAGGTCGGGGTGATCGTCCGCCCCGGTGCTCTTACTTTCCTGGACCCGTCAGGGGAGCGAAATCGCGTTGACCGAACCCCCAGGATCGGCCCTCACGACAGGGATTCGGTCGTCACCACCGCAGGGTCGCAAGAACCGGCGGGCCGACAGCGGCTTCAAGAGGCCTTAACCCAAAAGCCCTGAAGGGTTGCATGCTGGAGATAGCGCACCGGGGCTCCGCTGGTGGACACCTCCCTGCTTTCGGCCCCCAGCAACGGCATCCACGCCCTGGCCCAGATCCAGCGCCAGACGCGGCGCCTCGCGGCCCTGCATCGTCAGGTGCTGGCGGATGCAGACCCGGAAGCCCTGCATCAGTTCCGCGTCAGCCTGCGGCGGCTTCGCACCGCCCTGCGCCAGTTCGCCCCCGCCCTGGAGCTGCCCGAGGGGGTGAGCAGCGGCCGCATCGCCGCCCTCGCCCGCCGCACCGGCCTCACCCGTGACCTCGATGTGCTGCAGGAACGGCTCGAGCGCACAATCCTCCCCCGGCTTGCCCCCGAGGAGCGCCAGGCCCTGCGGCCTGCCCTCAAGCGGCTGCGACGGGAGCGGCAGCTGGCCTTTGAGGCGGTCACCGAGGCGCTCGGCTCCTCCCGCTACCTGAAACTGCTGGCGCGGCTCGGGCGCTGGCAGCAGCAGCCCAGCTTCACCGCCCTGGGCCAGCAGCCCCTGGCAGACTGGCTGCACGACTGGCATCTTCCCCTCTCCGGCGCGCTCTTCCTCCACCCCGGCTGGATGGCCACCAGCCCGGAAGAGGAGGCGCTGCACGCGTTGCGCAAGCGCATCAAGGGGGTGCGGTATGCCCTCGAGCACCTGGCGGACGCGCTGGAGGCCCCGGGCCACGGCTGGATTGCGGTGCTCAAGCAGGCCCAGAGCTGCCTCGGGGACCTCCACGACCTGCAGGTGCTGGAAGCCTCCCTGCTGGATCCCCCAAGACACCGGGCCGGGGCCGGCGGCGGCCTGGAGGGGCTGCGCGCGGAGCTGGAGCGGCAGCGCCGCGAAGGGTGGGGGCAGTGGCGCCAGCTCGCCGCCCTCCTGCTGCTCCCGGAGAGCCGCCGCGCCCTGCCCGCCCTCAAACCCCTGCCGTTCCAACCGGACGCAGCAGGGGCGGCAAGGGCGGCAGGCGCAGGCTTGTGAGCCAGGAGAGGGCCAGCAGGCGCGCCGAGTGCGGTTATTGAAGCGAGAGACAAGCTGACAAATTTTCTTCTTCGGGGCTGGCAAAATGCAAAAAGTTTGCCGTAGTGAATCACTCTAAAACGGCGACGGTGCGACGACGCAGCTCCGGCAGGGCGAACTGCAGCGAAGCGGCCAGCGGCCGGGTCTCCCCCAGCTTCGGGCTCCACACCGCCCCGCCCTCCATCTCCGCCAGGGCCACCAACGCCAAGTCTTGGCCCTCCAGCAGACGCAGGGATTCCAGCGGCACGGGCAGCGGCGCGTGGAAATAGTGCAACACCCGCTCCGGGCGCTCCTGCCGGAACGCGTAGCGGAGCGGACCGGCTTCCCAGTCGATCTCCTCCCGCAATTCGCGGCGCAGGGCCTGCTCCGGAGTCTCGTCCGGATCCAGATGGCCACCAAAGAGGCCCCAGCGGCCCGGGGCGACGATGCCGGGCATGTCGTCGCGGAGCTGCAGCAGCCAGCGCCCCTCGCGCTCCAGCAGGGCCAGGGCCACCTCCACGCTCATTGCTCCCTCCGGGTGCTCGCGGGGGCCGGTAGGGAATCCAGACACCACAGCGCCAAACCGCCGCCGCGGCCTCGAG
>JBIPMZ010000189.1:0-4958 GCA_044376165.1 Cyanobium sp. | reverse complement strand
GGAACCTTGACCGAAGGGATACACAAGGAACACGGCGCTGGCAGCGGCCACGGGGGCGCTGTAGGCGACGCAGATCCAGGGGCGCATGCCGAGGCGGTAGGAGAGTTCCCACTCGCGGCCCATGTAGGCGTAGATGCCGATCAGGAAGTGGAACACCACCAGCTGGAACGGACCGCCGTTGTACAGCCACTCATCGAGGCTGGCGGCTTCCCAGATGGGGTAGAAGTGAAGGCCGATGGCGTTGCTGGAGGGAACCACAGCGCCGGAGATGATGTTGTTGCCATACATCAGGGAGCCGGCCACGGGCTCACGGATGCCGTCGATGTCGACGGGGGGGGCTGCGATGAACGCAACGATGAAGCAGATGGTGGCGGCCAGCAGGCAGGGGATCATCAGCACACCGAACCAACCCACGTAGAGGCGGTTGTTGGTGGAGGTGATCCACTCGCAGAACTGGTTCCACGCCGAAGCGCCGGAGCGCTGTTGGAGAGTGGCGGTCATGAGGACGAGAGGGGAAGTCCGGGCCCAAAAGGCCGGGACGGGAAGAAAGGGCGGAATCCCGCCGACCCAAACTGTAACGGGATGTTGCGGCTTTGTAAAGGGGGGTTCATGAAGAAAGGGCGGAGTGGGCGGGTTGCCGGGGGCCGTTCCCGCCGGTCGTTGCTAGAGGAGGAGGGCAAGGCCTCTGTTCCCGATGCCCCTGGCTGTGTCCCGCCCCGCCGCGCTGGCCCTGGCCTTCAGCCTCTCGCTCAGCCCCCTGCTCGGCGGCTGCAACCGCGCTCCCAGCGCCGAGAGCCAGCGGATCGACGAGCTGGAGTTCAAGATCCAGCAGCTCGAGCAACGCCTCAACAAGGTGTCGAGCGAGCGGAGCAACGGCGCCGACCGCTCCGGCAAGCCACCCGCCGGTGTGGTGAAATCGCTCACCCTGCGGACCGGCACCGAGGATGATCGGCTCCGCGTCTACTGGGCCGACGGCAGCACCACCGATCTGCCCTGTACGAAGGAACAGGCCACCCTCGTCTGCGGCTGACCCGCCATGGCACCCCCTTCCCCCTTCCGACGGTTGCTCGTAACCAGGCCCCTCACCCTGCTCGGCGCCGCTCTGCTGCTCACCCTGCCTGCCGCAGCCCTGCGGGCCGCGGAGGAGGTGGTGGGCACGAGCCGCGAGGATGCCGGCCGGCCCTTCGGACGCCTCGGCCGCGCGGTGAACCTGGCACGAACGACGGCGGAAACCCGCAACGGCGGCCTCGACCAGTACCGCACCGCCACCTGCATGCAGCGCGCCGATGGCGGCAACTGCCTGGTGGAGGACGGGGACAACGGCTTTGTGTTTCGCATCCCCGGCGGACCGCCCGGCTGGCAGGAGGAGGGCAAGCCTCCGAGTCGGGAGACTGTGATCCGGATCTCCCGGGATGGGCGCAAGGTGTTGGGGGTGAGCTCAGAGGGAACCCCCCGCCCGCGACCCAAGATCCGCGGCCGGAAACACAACCAGCCCTGGTGGGTTTGAGTCAGCCGGCCCCATCGCTCTGCAGCTGCGCCGCCAGCTCCGCCAGGGCCGCGGCCCAGCCAGGCTCCACCGGCCACACCTCCCGGCGGGTGAGGCTGAGGGCAATGCCTTTTTCGCCGTAGGCGGCTTCGTTGATGAACACCGCCCAGACGATTCCGCCATCAATCCCCGCTGGTGGCTCGTAGGGGACCGAGAGACCTTCCGGGGTGAGGAACACCGGATCCCCCGGCGCCAAGGGCTGCCAGTCGCGGTGCTGGCGCCGGGGATGGAGCATCGCGCTGGGGCTGCCATCCGCACGGCGCGGCAGATCCAGGCTGCCCAGGTGGCGGTGCACCACCAGGTGGCGGGGCTGGGGGAGGCGGTGGGCGCGCGCCAGGGCCAGCAACTCCAGGCTGGTCTCCAGGGCCAGCTGGCTCTGGCGGCAGATCGGGGCGGTCAACACCCCCTGGGGCACGGGCCCCACCTCGATCACCAGCCCGCAGGGCCAGCGCTCCGCCAGGTAACCGGTCTGGCGGGGATCGTCCTCGTGCAGGTAGATCGGCAGCCCGAGGCGCGCCTGGATCGCCGCCGCCAGCGCCAGATCGGTGGGGCGGCGGCCGTAGACCACCAGGGAGTTGCCCATGGCGGCGGTGGTGCTGTGCAGATCGAGGGCCACCAGGCAGGGGGCGCTGCCTTGGGGCCCATGGAGCGCCAGCAGCTCCCGCGCCCGCTGCACCTCCCATTCCTGTCGGGCCGGATCCGTGAGCAGGGCGGGATCGAAGCTGCGGTTGAGGTCGCGATCCACGTAGCGGCGGCAGGCGTCCCAGGCCCGGGGGTTGCCGAGCACCAGCTCCAAGGCCAGGCCGGAGCGCTGCAGGGCCTCGGGATGCTGACGCCAGCTCTCCAGCAACCAGCCGGCGTTGCGCTCATTGCCGTGGGTGGCCCCCACCACCAGCACCTTGCCCATGGGCTCCCTCAGGATCCTGCCGACCCAGCCTGACGCAAAGTTGGGGAAGTGCCTGTGTATCCATGACGCCTCCCCCCGCCCTGGTGCGCAGCGTTCGGGCCGCCTGGCACTGGCAGTGGCTCCAGCTGATGGGCGGCCTGGGCCCCGCCGATGCGGCCGGGCGCTACCGCCGCCCCGCCCCCGCCTTCGCCGCGCGACCGCCCCTGCCGGAGGACGCCGCGGCGGCGGGCGGCCATGTGCTGATCGTGGGGCGCAGCTGCCCCTGGGCCCACCGGGCCTGGCTGCTGTGGACCCTGCGGGGGCTGGGGGAGAGCATCGAGCTGCTGGTGGTGGAGCCCGATCCGGCCGCCGGCCGCTGGCGCTTCCCCACTCCCTTCGCCGGCTGCGACACCCTTCGCCAGCTCTACCGCCGCAGCGGCGCCGCCGCCGATGCCCCCGCCACCGTGCCGGCGCTCTGGTCGCGGCGGCGGGAGCGGCTGGTGCTGAACGAGAGCGCGCGGTTGATCGAGCTCCTCGACCTCTGGCCCGCGCCGGAGGGGGCACCCTGCCTCAATCCCGAAGCGCAGCGGCCGGCGATCGACGCCTGGCGCGAGCGCCTGCAGGGAACGGTGAACGATGGCGTGTACCGCTGCGGCTTCGCCCGCACCCAGGCGGCCTACGACGAAGCGGTGGCGGAGCTGTTCGCCAGCCTGGAGGCGGTGGAGGCGGAGCTGAGCGCGCGGGGGCCGTGGCTGGGCGGCGCGGCGCTCAGCCTGGCGGATGTGGTGTTGTTCCCCACCCTGGTGCGGCTGGAGTTGGTGTACGCCCCTCTGTTCGGCGTCAGCCGGCAACCGCTGTGGCAGCTGCCGGCCCTGTGGCGCTGGCGCGCCCGGTTCTTCGCTCTGCCGGGGGTGGCCGCCACCTGTTGCGCCGACGCCTGGCGGAGCGACTACTTCGGGGCCCTTTTTCCCCTTCACCCCTCCGGCATCGTCCCGGCGGGGCCGGCGCTCGCCACAGTGGTGGGAAGCGAACCCCCAAACCCAGCATGAGCAGCGTCGCCCTCCCCTCCCCCGACGATCCGGTGTTGGAGGGGGTCTACGGCCCTTACACGATCACCGCCGCCGACCGGCGGGAGGTGCTGGGCTACCGCCTGGCGTTGACGCTGGTGGCCGTGGCCCAGCTGGCCCTGCTGGCCCAGTGGCGGGCGGTGGGCCCCCAGCTGCTGTGGCCCTGGCTGGTGGCGATGGCCGCCGGGTTGGGGCTGGCGCTGCGCTGGATTCACATCTATCTGCGGCCCTTGCACCGGCTGCTGCAGCTGTTCTGGCTGCTGGGTTGCCTGGGGGGTGTGGCCCTGGCCGTGCGCGTCGGCCCCGCGGCGCTGCTGCCGGCCCTGGCGGAGCAGCCCCTGTGGATCCTGGCCATCGGACCGTTCTTCGCCGCCCTGGCGGGGGTGGGGTTCAAGGAGTTCTTCTGCTTCCGCCGGCCCGAGGCGATCGGGGTGACCCTGCTGCTGCCGGTGGCCTTGCTCGGGCGGCTGCTCGGCCTGCTGGGGGAGCCGACCACCGTGGCGCTGCTGGCGACCGAGGCCGTGCTGCTGCTCGTGCTCACCCTGCGCAAGTTCCCCATGCCCGCCGCGGCGGACGTGGGGGATAAAAGCGTGTTTCTGTGGCTGGCGCAGCAGCGCCACCAACCGGCCGCCGCCCGATGAGCCTGCTCAGCCTGGTGGGGGCCAGCCGGGACTTCGGCCTGCGCTCCCTCTTCACAAATCTCGACCTGCATGTGGGGGAGCGGGAGCGGCTCGGGCTGATCGGCCCCAACGGGGCGGGCAAGAGCACCTTGCTGCGGGTGCTGGCGGGGGAGGAGCCGCTGGATCGGGGCGAACGCCGGCTGGCCCCCCGCCTGCGGGTGGTGCGGATGGAGCAGGAACCCTCCACCAACCCCGAGGCCACCGTGCTGGAGACGGTGTTCGCGGGCGGCGGCGAGCGGCAGGCGCTGCTGCGGGAGCACGAGGGGCTCAGCCAGGCCCTCGCCGCCTCCGCCAACGATCCGGTGCTGTTGGCGCGGCTGGGGGATCTGCACCGCCGCATGGACGACCTGGACGCCTGGGGGCTGGAGCAGCAGTGCCGGGAGGTGCTGGAGCGGCTGGGGGTGGCGGACGGGCAGCGCCGGCTCGGGGACCTCTCCGGCGGCAACCGCCGACGGGTGGCCCTGGCGGCGGCCCTGGTGGCCGCGCCGGATGTGCTGCTGCTGGACGAGCCCACCAACCATCTGGATGCAGCGGGGGTGGAGTGGCTGCAGGAGTGGCTGCTGCGCTTCCCCGGCGCCCTGGTGCTGGTGACCCACGACCGCTACCTGCTCGATCGGGTGACGCGCCGGATCGTGGCGGTGGAGGGGGGCGAGGCGCGGGCCTACGAGGGGGGCTACGGGCGGTATCTGGAGATCCGGGCGCAGGAGGAGGAGGCCGAAAAGGCCGGGGCCGCCCGGCTGCGGGGAACCCTGCGGCGGGAGCTGGCCTGGTTGCGCCGC
>JBIPMZ010000188.1:0-4994 GCA_044376165.1 Cyanobium sp. | reverse complement strand
CCGCCGTCTCGCGGGCCCGCCGCAGCGGGCTGGAGATCAGGCGGCCGGCCCGCAGGCCGCGCTCGGTGAGGCAGCGCAGCACGGCGCCACTGCGCTCCCGGCCCCGGGCGGTGAGGGCACGGGCGGCCTCGGGCACCGCGCCGCCCCGCGCCTCGGCGATGCCATGGCGCAGCAGCAGCAGCTCCACGGGCGCGACCGAGCCAAGGGTGGGGGCGGATTGGATCATGGCCATGCCTCACCCCAACTCCAGGTGAGCCTGCAGCCGCAGGGCGGCGCCGTCGGCCTCCACCGCCAGGGCCAGGCCGCGCACCGGCGGCTCCGTGCCCCCCCCCGCCAGGGCGGTGAGCCACCGCCAGGGCCGCCAGCTCTGCAGCAGCTGGCGCGCCGGGGCCCCCGCCAGGGACCAGCGCAGGGGGGCCAGGGGCCGGTCGAGGTCGTCGAGGCGCTGGATCAGGGAGGTGGCGGCGGCCGCGCCGGCAGGGCGGGCCTCCAGCAGGGCCAGGCTGCTGCCCCACCAGGCCTGCCCCCCCTCCGCGGCGCGCCAGCCCGAGAGGGTGGCCTGCAGCTGGTCGGCGCCGGCGACGGCGCTCAGGCGGGTCCAGACCAGGGCGCTGCGATCGGGCAATTCCAGGGGGGCCGGAAGCAGCCCCTCCGCCGCGAGGGCCGCTTCCAGCCCGGCGGGGGCTGGCTGGTCGGCGGGGGTGCCGAACAGCCAGCCCTGCCGCCCCAGAGCCGCCAGCAGGGGGCCGCCATCGCCGCCCGCCACCCGCAGCGGCAGCGGCCCGGCCTCCGACGGCAGGACAGCCCGGCGCAGCAGGGGCGCCAGCAGGGGCTGCGCCAGCAGGCCGGCCGGATCCTGCACCAGGGCGAGGCTGGTGGGCTGACCCACCAGGCCCGCCAGCAGGGCGCGCTGGCGGGGGTCGTCGGCGGGCTGAAGCGGCAGGGGGGCGGAGAGATCGAGCTGGCCCGCCGCCTCCAGGAACCGCCCCCGGGGCCGAAGGGCGGCCACCAGCAGGCCGGGCTGCGGCTCCGCGGCGGCCGGAAGGGGGAAGCCGAGCCAGGGTTCGAGGGCCGCCGGGCGGGCGACCAGCAGACCCACCCCTTCGCCCAGCCGCTCGATTGCCTCCCGGAACCGGGGCTGGCCCGCCAGGTTGAGCTCCTCGATCTGGGAGGCGTCGAGGGCCTGCTCCAGCACGCCCCGGCCGGAGGCGATCAGCACCAGATCATCCGCCACGAGGGCCGTGGCCAGGGGCACCGGCTCGCTCCCCACCAGGGCGCCGCGACCGCTGATCAGGCCCATGCCCCGATAGCGGCTCACCTGGAGGTCGGTGCCGGCCAGGCTGCGGGTTTGCCAGAAGCGTTGCAAAAAGCGGCGAGCACCCTCCCCATCCCGGCTGCTCAGGGCCAGCAGCCAGCCGCCGGAGGGGGCGATGGCCTCGGAGGGGGCGATGAGCCCGGCGGCTTCGGGCGTCGGCGTCGCCCCGCCGTCGAACAGGGCCAGGGCGAGACCCGGCGCCAGCCAGCTGGCCAGCTCATCGCGGTAGTGGAGACCCGCAGCCGCGAAGGCGCCGTCCCGCAGGCGCGCCACCGCCTCGGAGGCCTCCCGCCGCGCCCGGGTGGGGGCCACCGCGCGGGCGTAGTCGACCAGCTGCTCGCCATCGGTGGCGAGGAACAGGCTCAAGGGGGCCTGGCGGGGCACGAACAGGGCCGTTCGCGGCAGGGTGAGGGCTTGGTGCTGCAGGGCCAGCGGGCTGCGCCGGAGCACCAGCGCCCAGCCCCCCAGGCCGAGGCCGGCGGCCAGCAGGGCCAACGCCAACACCACCGCCAGGAACGGGCGGCCCTTCATGGGTCCTGAGCAGGATGGGCCCATCCTGACGCCTCCCCGCCCATGGCCCACTCCCCGCCGCCCGCCGCCCCCGCACCGGGCGCGCCCGGACCCTCCCGCCAGCCCGGAACGATCCGCCCGATCGAGCTGGAGGAGCGCCTGCGGGCGGGGGAGGCGATCCAGCTCGTGGATGTGCGCGAGGAGGGGGAGCTGGAGCTGGCGCGGCTCCCGCACGCGGTGCTGCATCTGCCGCTGAGCCGCTCGGCGGAGTGGCTGACCACGGTGACGGAGCGCCTCGACCGGGAGCGGCCCGTGGCGGTGCTCTGCCACGCGGGCGTGCGCAGCTGGCATTTCAGCTGCTGGCTGATCGAGCAGCACGGCTTCCCGGAGGTGTGGAACGTGCAGGGGGGCATCGATTCCTGGAGTCGGGAGGTGGATCCCAGGGTGCCGCTCTACTGACCGTTCGCCTTAGGGTGGGTTTCGCTTCCACCGGGAGCCCATCGATCCGCTGGGGGTTCTCCCTACGATCCCCACGTTCTTGCGGGTGCCTGCCCCTACCCCTTCTTTGGACTGCCTACCGCGGCGACAACAAGACGTGCTGCGCGCCACGGTGCGCCATTACGTCGACACGGTGGAACCGGTGGGGAGTCGCACCCTGGTGCGTCGCTTCGGGCTGCCGGCGAGCCCGGCCACGGTGCGTTCGGCGATGGGCGCCCTGGAGCAGCGGGGCCTGCTCACCCAGCCCCACACCTCCGCCGGCCGGATCCCCAGCCAGCAGGGCTACCGCCTGTACGTAGATCAATTGCTGCCGGCCCCCGGCGCCGCGGCCCAACAGCTGGAGCGGGAGCTTTCGGGGCTCACCCTGCAGTGGTCGGCCCTCGACGACCTGCTGTTGCATTTCGCCCGCCGGCTGGCCGACCTCACCGGGCTGCTGAGCCTGATCAGCCGGCCCCTGCGCCCCCGGCCGCAGCTGCTGGCGATGCGGCTGGTGCCGAGCGGTGCGCGGCTGCTGGTGTTCCTCGTGGAGGGCCCCGCCCTCACCACCAGCCTCAACCTGCGCCTGCCGGCCCGCCTGCGGCCCCAGATGCCGATCCTGGAGCGCTGGATCCACTCCCAGCTGGAGGAGGACGGCGCCCTCGACTGGAAGCGGCTGCCGGCGGAGCTGCAGGCCGGCGGCGGGCTGCTGCGCCAGGCGCTGGAGAGCCACGAACAGCAGCGCGGGGGGGAGGCCGAGGCGATGCTGGCGGCGGGCTTGGGGGGGCTGCTGGCCCAGCCGGAATTCCGCAGCAGCTCCAGCCTGCTGCCGCTGGTGAAGCTGGTGGAGCAGCGGCCGCGGCAGCTGCTGGGCCCCCCTTCGGCCGAGGTGGAGGTGGCCGCGAGCCTGAGCGAGGCGATCTGGATCGGGCGCGAACACCCCCAGCCCGCCCTGGAGGAATGTGCGGTGGTGCAGGCCACCTACCGCTGCGGCGACGGGGCCCAGGGGCAGGTGGCGCTGATCGGTCCGATGCGCATGGCCTATGCCACCGCCCGCGCTGCGGTTCAATCGGTGGCGACGATCCTGCAGCGGCTGCTGAGCTGACGCCCCCATGACCTACTGCGTCGGTTTTCTGCTGGAGGCGGGCTTGGTGTTCGCGTCCGATTCCCGCACCAATGCGGGGGTGGATTACATCTCCAGCTACAGCAAGATGCATGTGTTTCAGCCGGCAGACGACCGGCTGTTTGTGCTGCTCACCGCCGGCAACCTGGCCACCGCCCAGGCGGTGCTGCACCGGATCCGCCGCGACATCGACGACCATCACGCCTCACCGGAGGGGGACAGCAGCGCGCGGGAGGGTCCCAACCTGCTCACCGCCCGCCACCTGTTCGAGGCCGCCGACTACGTGGGCGGGCTGAGTGTGGCGGTGCAGCAAAAGGTGGCGCCGAGCCTGCGGCAGACCGGTGCCAGCGCCGAGGTGACCTTCATCCTCGGCGGCCAGATCGCGGGCGAACCGCACGGGTTGTTTTTGATCTACTCCCAGGGCAATGCGATCAGCGCCACCAGCGAAACGCCCTTCCTGCAGATCGGCGAGAGCAAATACGGCAAACCGCCGCTCGACTTCATCGGCCACCCCGGCATGAGCCTGGAGGACGCGGGCCGGCTCTGCCTGGTGTCGCAGATCATCACCCGCCGCTCCAACCTCACCGTCGGTCCGCCCTTTGAGATTGCGATGGTGCCGAAGGATGAACTGCGGGTGAGCCGGCGGCTGAAGCTGGAGAAGGACGCGCCGGAGATCAACCGCGCCATCGAAACCTGGTCGCGGACCATGGTGGAGGCGGTGCAACGGCTGCCGCGCTTCGCCTGGGAGGAAGACCCCCTCTGAAGCCTCAGCCCAGGGCGGAGCCGAGGCGATCGGCCACGGTGTTCACGTCTTTGTCGCCGCGACCGGAGAGGTTGAGCACCACCTCCGTGCCGGGGGGCAGGGTGGGGCAGAGGGTTTCCAGCCAGGCGAAGGCGTGAGCGGTTTCCAGGGCGGGGATGATCCCCTCCAGCCGGCTGAGACGCTGCAGGGCCTCCAGCGCCTGCTCATCGGTGACGGCGGCGTATTCGGCCCGGCCGATGCCCTTGAGGTAGCTGTGCTCCGGGCCGACACCGGGGTAGTCGAGGCCGGCGCTGATCGAGTGGGCCTCCTGCACCTGGCCTTCGGCATCCTGCAGCAGCAGGCTCATCGCCCCGTGCAGCACCCCCACACGGCCCTCGGTGATGGTGGCGGCATGACGACCGCTGGCCACCCCCTCGCCGGCGGCCTCCACCCCGATCAGGCGCACGGAGGTGTGCTCCACAAAGGGATGGAACAGGCCCATGGCGTTGGAGCCGCCGCCCACGCAGGCGAGGAGCACGTCGGGCAGACGGCCGAAGGCCTCCTGGCACTGCACTTTGGCTTCCTGGCCGATGCAGGCGTGGAAGTCGCGCACCAGCATCGGGTAGGGGTGGGGGCCGGCCACCGAGCCGAGGATGTAGTGGGTGCTCTCCACGTTGGTCACCCAGTCGCGGATCGCTTCGCTGGTGGCGTCCTTGAGGGTGGCGGTGCCGGCGGTGACCGGCTGCACGGTGGCGCCGAGCAGGCGCATGCGGAACACATTGAGGGCCTGGCGTCGCATGTCTTCGGCGCCCATGGACACCACGCACTCC
>JBIPMZ010000187.1:0-5034 GCA_044376165.1 Cyanobium sp. | reverse complement strand
AGCCAGCAGCAGCCGCTTGATTGCCCTGGCCGGCATGGTGTGCCTTCTGTTCCTCTATGTCGGTTTTGGCGTCTTCGCCCTCTACACCTTCGGGCTCACCTGTCAGATGCCCGCCTCGACAGTGGCAGTGAGCACCTTTTTGACATCCGGTTTGACCTTGTTTGCGCCTTACGTGGCCAACAAGGTGTCCGGCCTCTTGCAACCCTTGCGAGCCACGGCACCCGCAGCCGCGGCGCCCCCTGCCACAACACCCGCCGAAGCGGAGCCCATGGCCGCGCTGCCGGCACAGCCGCCCTCCCCCTCTCCCCCGCGCCCCCCCGCACGGCCCCAGCTCCCAGCGGCGACCTCCGCCACTCGGAACCCGCTCAGCCCAACCGCAGGCGTCACGCCGCCCCATCGCACGGCATCCCCTCCGGTTGAGGCCAGCAGCTCCAGCCCTGCCGCCACGAAGGCTCCCTACGGAGACGCGGTGCGATTGATCGCGCAGTTTGAGGGCTTTGTGGACCATGCCTACCCCGACCCGGCCAGCGGCGGCGAACCCTGGACCATCGGGTATGGCTTCACCAGCCTGGATGGCCGACCGGTGCGACCGGGCGACACGATCAGCCAGGCGGAGGGCGATGCCCAGTTGCTGAGTGGCGTGAATGGCTGCGCCCGTCACCTGGCCACCCGCATTCCCTACTGGAGCGCCATGGGGGAAGAACAGCGCTGTGCCCTGATCTCCTTTGCCTGGAATCTGGGGGAAGACTTTTATGGCGGCGATGGCTTCGCCACCATCAGCCGTGCCCTGCGGGAGCGGGATTGGCCCTCCGTTCCCCAGGCGCTGCTGTTGTATTGCAATCCTGGCAGCGCGGTGAGTGACGGGCTTCTTCGGCGCCGGCAGGCGGAAGGCCAGCTGTGGCAAAGGGGTTTGACGCAACGATCCACCGCTCCCATCGCGGCCGCCGTTCCCACAGCGCGCGGATCGAGCGCCCCCATGGCCAATCCTCTTTCCGTGCCCTGGTTTGACCAGCTGGACATGAGCGACGGCCAGGGTTGGCGGGATTGCTTCTCCGCCAGCGCGGCCATGCTCGCCGCCTTCTGGGGGAAGGAGGCCAACGAGGACGACTACAACGCCCTGCGCGGCCACTACGGCGACTCCACCAGCGCCGAAGCGCAGCTGGCGGCCCTGCGGCACCTGGGCCTGAAGGCGGAGTTTCGCACCGATGGCACCCTGCAAACCCTCAAAAATGAGATCGATGCGGGGCGGCCGGTGGCGGTGGGCTGGCTGCACCACGGCCCCCCCTCGGCGCCGAGCGGCGGCGGCCACTGGACCGTGGTGATCGGCTACGACGCCAGCGGCGTGATCATGAATGACCCCTACGGCAGTTGTGATCTGGTGAATGGCGGCTATCCCGCCAACCACAACGGCGCCCATCAGCACTACTCCACTGCCAACTGGGAACCCCGTTGGCGGCCCCAGGGGAGCGGCGGCTGGTACCTGGTCGCCCAGCGATGACGGCCCAAGCCCCGAGCCCATCGGGAGGCCGCAGGCTGCCTCGGGTGCGCGCCCTGCTGGACACCCTCATCGAGCCGGCTCCGCCCCCACTGGAAGCACCCGCTGCGGCCAGCACGCCCGCCCATCGGCTCACCCGCTCAGGGGAGATTGCCCTGGGGCTGGCCATCACCCTCCTGGCCGTGGGCCTGTATGGCCAAACGATGGTGGCGAATCAGCGGGTGAGCCAGCGTTTTGCCTTCTGCCAAACGCTGCCATCGGGAGAATGGGCCCAGAGCGAAGCGGCGGGCCAAGCCCGGATCCTGATCCGTAACCTCACCAGCGCGACGCCCTCCCAAAAGGTGCGGCTGGCGCAACAGGCCAGCGGATTGGTCACGGAAAGCGCCCGGCTCTGCGGACTGGCGGCCGTGAATCACGGGCAGGAGGCGGCGTTGATGACGGTGGCCACAGCGGCGTTGTGCCTGCTGAGCCTGACGGTGGTGATCGGGTTGGCCCACGGATTGATGAACACCACCAATCGCACGTTGCGCACCCTGCAGGTAACCGCTGTGTTTTTGCTGGTGGTGCCCATGGTATTCCTCCAACTCGGGGAACAGGTGCGCAACAGCAGCTACTACCTAAAACTCTATCTCGCTCATCGCAACTTGAATCAGCAACTGCTGAGCGCCCTGGCAAATCAAGACCTGCCCTTGATGAATCCGAATCCCACGAATGCCAACCAGATGGCGATGCGCGTTGTGCCTCCCCTTTCAACTTCCACCAGGGTAGCGGAACTGATTCGCGTCATCGATCTCCAGCTGCAAGTCTTGCCACCCGTGCCCTTGAATATGGATGACTCCACCGTGAGCCAGGTGCTTCATCTGCTCACAAATGGATGGAAAAATGAATTCACAAATTAATTCATTCAACCATGTCCTTCCCGGATTGGAGGCGACTCCCCCGCGGCCCGCCCGAGCACGTTGCTTCATTTACACCGTTCCTCTGATTTTCACAGCCATTGCCATGAGCACCCCAAATCCCTTCCGCGCCCAGTGGACCAAACTCATCGCCAAAGCCTGGGCGGATCCCTCGTTTCGTGCCCAATTTGATGCCAACCCCGCCGCCATCTTGCTGTCCTACGGGATTCAGACCGTGCAAGGCCATAATGTTTCCCAATTAAGCGGGAAGATCAAGGTAACAGAACAACCACCCAACTGGACGCAAAAACCGTCTTTCGCCAACGGCGAGCTCACCATTCCCTTTCCGGCACCGGCGAAGAACTATTCCTAGTTATCACAACAGATATTTCATTTTTATTGCCCACTTCTTCAAAATCAATCAACCATGACCGCTTCATCCTGCAGCCCCTTCATCCCAGCCGGCTCCTATCAAGAAAGCTTGAGCTCAAACACAATTCAAGTCACCCTTGCTGCAACCTGCCAGAACGAAACGGGTGGATCTACTCAATCAACACTCACATATAATTCCAGCAACCTCTCGGGCTACGCCGACATTTCAAATAACAATGGAAACCTCACCCTGGTTCTCGGCAGCGGCAGCCCTATAAACACAGAGAATCCGTATGTTCCAGCGGGAAGCTATCAAAACTCAAGCTCAGATATTCAGATTACGCTGACGGCGACCTGCAGGAACGAAAAGGGCGATGGGGTGACCTCATCCATTACCTACACCGAGCAGGATGCGAAGAAATTCTCGAGCATCGAGAATAGTAACGGCTACCTGGAGTCAGTCACCTCGAGTTCCATCAGCCTGCCGACTGTTTCTGAGTCGGACGAAGGAGACGAGGACGAGGACGGCGCGGACGAGGACGGCGCGGCTGACGGTGGCGAGGATGCCGGGGCTGAGGCAGGCGGAGACGCCGCGGCTGATGCGGGTGGCGATGCCGCGGCGGCCGGTGGTGCTGATGCCGCTGCCGATACGGCCGCGGCGGCTGGTGGCGCCGACGCGGCGGCCGATGCCTCAGCGGCGGCAGCTGCGCTCTGCGCCTGAGGTTTGACGCCAGAGGCTGGGGCCCCAGCCTCTGGCACCCAAGCCGCCCTGCCGTTCCCCCCGTCCGTTGATCCATGTCCTCCGATCACGCCTTCTGGACCTCCATGGCTGAAGACCGCTGCCCGCCGTGCGGGATCTTGCCCACGCCGCAGGAAGGCGAGACGGTTAAAGAGCGGTTTGCCCCCTGCGCCGCCCGAACCGCCGAGCTCAACCTCACCAATATCCGCCGCAAGGTGATGCATCCCAACCCCAATATTGGTTATGGCTGGAGCCAGGAGTTCACCGACCGTCTGGAGACGGAATATCGAATCTTCTTTGCCATGCACGCCGCTTTTCCTGAGCTCTCGCTGCCGCCCAGTCGGGTGATGGATCTCTTCTGGCACGAGCACATCCTCGACACCCGCGCCTATTTCGCCGATTGCCACCATGTGGCCGGGCGCTATCTGCATCACCTCCCCTACTTCGGCATGCGCAATCCGGAAGATGCAAGCCTGTGTGTGGACGCGCTGAACCAGGAGCGCCAGCTCTACCTCCGCTGCGTCGGCAAGGAGCCCCCCCGCGATCTGTGGATCGTCGGCTTCACGGTCGACGACATGCGGGCTCTCGTTGCTGGCCGCTACATCCCCGTGGCGGTGTAGGCAATCATGACCAGCTTGCTCAGCTCCCCTCCTGGCCCGGCCCTCGCCGGCCCCAGCGCCCCCAAGGGCTTCCGCGGCTCCACCCATCGGGCCTGCCCCCCCGAGGACACCCTGGCCCGCATCACACCCCACCTGGCGCTGGCGGGCATCACCCGTCTGGCCGACATCACCGGGCTGGACCGCATCGGCATTCCGGTGACCCTGGCGATCCGCCCCAATGCCCGCACGGTGGTGGGCTCCACCGGCAAGGGCGCCACCCTGGTCGCGGCCCAGGTGTCGGGGGCCATGGAGGCCATCGAGATGCATCACGCGGAGTTCGCCGCCTTCGACGTGTTTGAAGCCAGCCTCGACGACCTTCAGCGCCAGGACCGCCCTCTGCTCGACGTCCACCGCATCCCGGCCGTGCGGCACCAGCGCCTGCTTCCGGAGGCCCCCCTTGCTTGGACCGCCGGGGAGGACGTGGCCTCCGGTTCCCCGGTGCTGGTTCCCTTCTCTTGCGTCCACCTGCGCCCTCCGTGCAAGGGCCTGCCCCTCGCCCGTTCCCCCTTCCAGCGCAGCTCCAACGGGTTGGCCTCCGGCAACACCCGACTGGAGGCCATCCTGGCGGGGATGTACGAGGTGATCGAGCGGGACGCCTACGCCCTGGCCCGTGCCCGCCCCGGTTTCTGGAGCCACGGCGCCCGCGTCGTCGATCTGCGCGCCCTGGAGCTGCCGGAGGTGACCCCCCTGCTCGCGGCCTGCGCCGCCGCCGAGGTGATGGTGATGGTGCTGGACATGACCAGCGATCTGGGCGTGCCGGCTTTTGCCGCTCGCCTGTTCGATCTCGCCCATCCGGAAACCGGCACCGCCGTGGGCTATGGCTGCCACCTGGACACGGAGGTGGCCCTGGTGCGGGCAATCACCGAGGCGGTG
>JBIPMZ010000186.1:0-5045 GCA_044376165.1 Cyanobium sp. | reverse complement strand
GGCTGCAGCATCCGGAGGCCCAGTCGCCAGCAGCGCCGCGATGCGCTGCTGCACCGCCGGCCGATCCAGTTTCTTGCGGGCTGGTTTCGGGCTGGACGGTGGCGGCGAAGGGCGGGTGGGCACAGGGAAAAACAACAGTTGCGCTCCGCCATAGCTAGCGCAGCTGTCGGCGGAAGCGTAGGGGAGAGCGGAGGTCTTTACGATCCGCAGCATGACCAGCTCGACAAACTATGCAGTAGATGCATAGTTTTCCTTGGCGGCAACATCGCGGGGCCTGCAGCCAGCGGCGAGCCCGGGCCCGCTGCGGCCCGCCGCTCACCCCTTGACGGCACCCATCCCCGCCTCCCCCTCCGCCAGGGTCACCAGGCGATTGCTGGCGTCATCCCAGAGCAGGAAGGCGAAGCAGCCCGGAATGTCGGCCAGCCGCAGGCGACGGCAATCGTTCAGCAGGTGGGCGTTGCGGCGGTGGCAGGCGCGCAGCCGGTAGTTGGGGATCCGCTCGCACAGGTGGTGGATGCTGTGGAAGCCGATGTCGGCGGAAAACCAATGCAGGATCTGCGGCAGCTCCAGGTTGCTGCTGCCCTCCACCGCGCCGCGCAGGTAGCTCCAATCGTCGCTGCCATGCGCATAGCTGCCCTCGAAGTTGTGCTGCACGAAGAACACGCAGATGAAGATTGCCGCCGAAAAGGCCATCACCACCGCATAGCAGCTCCAGAACAGGCCCGCCCCCAGCCAGCGCGCCATCAGCAGCCAGCTGGTGATCACCAGCAGGTTGTTGGCCACCAGGTCGGCGAACTCCGCCGCGGTGTACCAGTGGCTGGAGCGATGGCGCCGCACCAGCTCGGGCAGCGCCGCCAGGCCCCGCCAGCCGCGCTCCCCCACCGCGGCGGCCAACGCCCGGCCGCTGGCCCCTGCGAATTCCGCCGCGCCCAGCAGCAGCTGCAGACGCGGCTTGATCACCAGATAGAAAAATCCACCGGGGATGAGCATCAGCGGCTGGCGCAAAAAGCCGTAGAACCAGCGCTGGCGCGGCGAGAGCTCGCGGTAGCGCGCCAGCGTCACCAGGGCGGAGGGGCCGCGGTACCGCTCCCAGTTGCCGTTGTGCTGGTGGTGAAACGCATGGCCGCGGCTCCAGGGATGCTGGGGCAGGGCGTTGATCACCCCGAGCAGGAAGCCCACCGCCCGGTTCAGCCAGCGGTGGCGAAACAGGGAGTCGTGCCCGCAATCGTGCATCAACGAGAAGGTGCGGGCCGAGAACAGCACCAGCAGGGTGAGCACCGGCAGGAGCGCCAGGGGCAGCGCCAGCGGCCGGGGCCACGGCAGCCAGGCCAGCGCCGCTGGGGTGTGGGCGATCCAACCGATCAGGGCCCAGAGCAGGGCCACCGGACCGAGGGTGTTGACAAGCTGCCAGGTGGCGCGGGCGTCGCTCGGGCTGCGGAACGCTGCCAGCTCGAAATCCGTGCGGCGCAGGGGACGCTCAGCGGGGGGAGCGAAGGGCGCGGCGGGGGTGGGGTGGGTCAGGGAGCGGGGCCGGCGCCGGAAGGCCCTGACCAGAAGGGAGCTCCAGCCTAGAGACGGAGGTGCCGACCCGCCGCGCGTCGCCGCAGCCGGCGGGCTTGGCCCCAGGCCGCAGCGGTGCCGAGCAGCGGCAACGGGGCCGGCACCTCCGGGCGAACCTCCAACAGCTGGCCCTCCAGGCCGTCGCCGTTGTTGGCGACGTAGAGGCTGCCGTCGTCGGCCACCGCCAGACCGGTGGGTTGGTGCAGGCCCCCCACGATCTGCGTGCGCGTGCCGTCGGGATCGACGCGCCAGAGGCTGCCGGTTGCCAGCGGGCTGAAGAAGTTGCTCGCGTACTCGAGCACGTAGAGGCTGCCGTCCGCGCCGCTGGCGAGGGCGGTGATCAGGCTGAAACCCGTGAGGCTCAGGCTGGGCGGGCTCTGGCCATCCGTGGCGTAGAGGTTGGCCGAACCGGGCGCAAACGGGAAGCCCGACAGCTCCCCGATCCGCAGCTGCTGGCTTGTCGGGTCGACCGCCAACCCCGTGGGCACCGGCTCAGCCGGATAGGGGTTGGGCAGCAGGGGGAAGGAGGGCCCCGGGTTTACGGACAGGCCGGGGAGAACGTAGGCGTCGAGGATGGGGAAGGAGCCATCGGGGGCCGTGGGGTTGGGATCGAGGCTCACCAAGGTGTTGCCACCCGCATCCGTTGCGTAGAGCTTGCCCCCGAACAGCTCCAGGGCGTAGGGGTTGCTGTTGCGGCTCCTCCCGTCCGGGTTGGAGGTGAGCTCGAAGAGGGCCAGGTTTTGGCGCGCTTGGATCGTGCCATCGGCGAGGTTGAGGCTGACCACCTGGCCGAACAGGTCGCTGCCCAGGTTGGCCAGACTGGCTTGGCCGGGGTCTCCCCCCAGCCCGAACACCCCCAGCAGGCCGGTTGGTCCCCCCACCGTCAGGTCGGCGATGCCGGTGCCTTCGCTGCCATCCGCCCGGGCCAGCGAAGGCAGACCCGTCAGCAGGTGGCTGTAGGTCTGGGAGCTGAAATCCCAGGCCCCGATGGCGCCGCTCAGGCCGTAGCAGAGCTCCGCCCCGGAGCCGGCGCGAATGCAGTTGCTCCCCAGGTCGCTGCCCCCACTGCTCTGGCGCGCTCCCCCCTGCCCCGCCTCGCTCACCAGCAGACGATGGCCCGCCAGGGTGAGGCCGCGCGGATTCTTCAGCCCGCTGGCCAGCACCCGCTGGCGATAGGTGGGGGCGGCCAGCGCCGCGGCGGGCATCGCCCCGAGCCACGCGGCGGCGAGCCCCCCCAGCAGCCAGGAAGCCAGAAGGCCGCTGGGCGAAGGGAAGGCGATCGGGGCAGGGCGGGGCGGCAGGAGAGTCATCAATGCGATGGAAAATATCTGGATTAGGCAGCGTTTGCCGTTTTCAGCTGTCGTCGCTGAGGGCCACCAACTCCCGTAGCTGCCCTACATCAAAGCCCCCCAGCCATTCCTCACCGCTGCCCACGATCTCCTCGGCCAGCTTCGATTTCTCTCGAATCATCCGATCGATTCGCTCCTCCACCGAGCCGCTGGTGATGAACTTGTGCACCAACACCCGCTTGGTCTGGCCGATCCGGTAAGCCCGGTCGGTGGCCTGGTTTTCCACCGCCGGATTCCACCAGCGGTCGATGTGAAACACATGGCTGGCGCGGGTGAGGTTGAGGCCGACGCCGCCGGCCTTGAGCGAAAGCAGGAACAGCTGCGGGCCGCGGGGATCCTCCTGGAAGCGATCCACCATCGCCTGCCGTTCCGCCTTGGAGGTGCCGCCGTGCAGGAAGGGCACCTCCCGATGCCAGCGCTGCTGCAGGTACGCCTTGAGCAGGTGCCCCCATTCGGCGAACTGGGTGAAGAGCAGCGCCCGGTCGCCCGCTTCGATCACCTCCTCCAGGATCTCCTCCAGCCGCTGCACCTTGGCGGAGCGGGCGGCGAAACCGTTGTCCACCCCCGGCTCCTTCAGGGCCAGGGCCGGGTGGTTGCAGATCTGCTTCAGCTTGGTGAGCAAGGCCAGCACCTGGCCGTGCTTCTGGCCCAGGGGGGCGCGGGCGATGGCCTCGAGGCTTTCGTCGACGGTGCGGCGGTACAGCTTCACCTGCTCGGGCGCCAGCCCCACCCACTCCAGCAGCTCCACCTTTTCGGGCAGGTCGGAGATGATCGCCTTGTCGGTCTTGAGGCGCCGCAGGATGAATGGCCCCACCCGCGCCTTCAGATCCCGCAGGGAGCTCATGTCGCCGTAGCGCTCGATCGGTACGCGATAGCGCTGGCGGAAGAAGGGTTCGTCGCCCAGCACCTTCGGGTTGAGGAAATCCATCAGCGCCCACAGCTCGCTCACCCGGTTTTCCACCGGCGTGCCGGTGAGGGCGATGCGGAAGCGGGCGTTCTTGCCCGGCCGCCCCAGATCGCGTGCGGCCTGGCTCTGCTTGGCGTTGGGGTTTTTGATCGCCTGGGCCTCATCGATCACCACCCCCTGCCAGTCGATGGTCTCCAGCAGTTCGGAATCGCGCTGGAGCAGGCCGTAGCTGGTGAGCACCAGATCCACCTCCGCCAGCGCCTTCGCCAGGGCGGCGGGGGTGGAGGGCCGGCGCGGCCCGTAGTGCTCCCGCACGTTGAGTTCCGGGGTGAAGCCCGTCGCCTCCCGCTTCCAGTTGGTGAGCACCGAGGTGGGGGCGACGAGCAGCACGGGTCGGCGCAGCTCCTGCTCCGCCTTGAGGTGCTGCAGGAAGGCGAGCAGCTGGATCGTCTTCCCCAGGCCCATGTCGTCCGCCAGGCAGGCGCCCTGGTCGAAGCGGTGCAGGAAGGCGAGCCAGCCCAGGCCCCGCTCCTGGTAGGGCCGCAGCTGGCCGGCGAAGCCCTCGGGCGCCGGCAGGGGATCGGGGGCCTTCTGCTGGTGGTACTGCTCCAGCACCGCCTGCAGCCGCGGGCCGGCGCTGAAGCGATGCACCGGCAGGCGCATCAGGGTTTCCCCGTCGCTGGCGGTGAGGCGCAGGGCGTCGTCGAGGCTCAGGCCGGGGTCGGCGGCGCAGAAGCGCTCGGCGTTGCGCAGGTCGGCGGGGCGCAGCTCGATCCAGGCGCCCTTGTGCTGCACCAGCGGGCTGCGCTTCGCCTGCAGCCGCTCCAGATCCCGCAGGCTGAGGGTGACCCCGCCGATCATCAGCTCCCAGCGGCTCTCCAGGCTCTCCCCCAGGCTGAAGCCGCGGGAGCGGGTGGGGAGCTCGGCGGTGATCGCCAATCCGAGGCGGCTGGCGAGACCGCCGCTGAGGCTGGCGGGCAGGATCACCCCCACCCCCACATCCCGCAGCTGGGCGGCGGCGGTGCGCACCAGCACGAAGGCCTCCGCCGGGGTGAGCTGCATCGTCTCCGGCGCCGCGGCGTCGAGGCCGCGCTCCACCGGTGGGAACACCTGCAGCGCCCGGCCCATGCCCTCCAGCAGCAGCTCACCCGGCTGCTCCACCTCCACCTCGCCGAGCTGGAGGGGGTTGTCGCCGCGGGCCCACACGGATCCGGCGGGCCGGCGCAGGC
>JBIPMZ010000185.1:0-5063 GCA_044376165.1 Cyanobium sp. | reverse complement strand
CGCCACGGGTTCAGCCGTGGCCCGATGAGCCACGGCTCGAAGAATCACCGCGAACCCGGATCCACCGGCGCCGGCACCACCCCCGGCCGGGTGTATCCAGGCAAGCGGATGGCAGGCCGCTACGGCGGCAAGCAGATCACCACCCGCGGCCTCACCGTCCTCAAGGTGGACAGCGAGCGCAATCTGCTGGTGGTCAAGGGCTCGGTGCCCGGCAAGCCCGGCGCCCTGCTCGACATCCGCCCGGCGAAGCGGGTGGGCAGCAAAGTCGCGCCGTGAGGAACGAAGCCATGACATCCATTTCAGTCCGCGACTGGCAGGGTGCGGAGGGCGGTACCACCGATCTCCACCTGAGCGTCGCCAAAGAAAGCTCCACCAACGACCTTCTCCACCGGGCGGTGGTGAGACAGCTGGCCAACGCCCGCCAGGGCACCGCCAGCACCCTCACCCGGGCCGAGGTGGCCGGCGGTGGCCGCAAGCCTTACAAGCAGAAGGGCACCGGGCGGGCGCGCCAGGGCTCGATTCGCACCCCGCTTCGTCCCGGCGGCGGCATTGTGTTTGGCCCCAAGCCGCGCAGCTACGAGCTGGCGATGAACCGCAAGGAGCGTCGCCTGGCCCTGCGCACGGCTCTGATGAGCCGCACCGACGACATCGTGGTGGTCAAGGGGTTTGGCGCCGGTCTCGAATCGCCGAAAACCAAGGAGATCACCGCCGCCCTGCAGCGACTGGGCATTGAGCCGGCCGCCAAGGTGCTGCTGGTGCTCGATGGCGCCTCCGAGGCGGTGAAGCTCTCGGTGCGCAACCTCGCCAAGGTCAAGTTGATCGCGGCGGATCAGCTCAACGTCTTCGATCTGCTCAATGCCAGCAAGCTGGTGCTGAGCGAGGAGGCACTCGCGAAGATTCAGGAGGTCTACGGCGATGGCTGAACGTTTTTCCCAGCGGCTGGCAGACGTGATCCGCCGCCCGCTGATCACCGAAAAGGCCACCCGGGCCCTGGAGTTGAACCAGTACACCTTCGAGGTGGATCACCGGGCTGCCAAGCCGGACATCAAGGCCGCCGTCGAAACCCTGTTCGACGTGAAAGTGGTGGGTGTCAGCACCATGAATCCTCCACGCCGCACCCGGCGGGTGGGCCGGTTCGCCGGCAAGCGAGCCCAGGTGAAGAAGGCGGTGGTGCGCCTTGCCGATGGCAACTCCATCCAGCTTTTCCCCGAGTCTTGAGGGTCTGAAAAATCATGGCAATTCGTACCTACCGACCCATTACCCCCGGCACCCGCACGCTGGTCGTCACCGATTTCAGCGAGATCACCGGCCGCGGCCGTGAGCGTGGGCTGGTGGTGGCCAAGCACCGCCGCAAGGGTCGCAACAATCGTGGCGTGATCACCTGCCGCCACCGGGGTGGGGGTCACAAGCGCCTCTACCGCATCGTCGACTTCCGCCGCGATAAACACGGGGTGATCGCCAAGGTGGCCGCGATTCATTACGACCCGCACCGCAACGCTCGCCTGGCTCTTCTCCATTACATCGACGGGGAGAAGCGTTACATCCTGGCCCCGGCTGGCGTGTCGGTGGGCCAATCCCTGGTCTCCGGCCCCGAGTCTCCGATCGAGAACGGCAATGCCCTGCCCCTGTCGGCCATTCCGCTGGGCTCCAACGTCCACAACGTTGAGCTGTATGCGGGCCGGGGCGGTCAACTTGTGCGCACCGCCGGGGCGAGCGCCCAGGTGATGGCCAAGGAGGGAGATTATGTCGCCCTCAAGCTGCCCTCCACGGAGGTGCGGCTGGTGCGACGGGAGTGCTACGCCACCCTCGGCGAGGTGGGCAACTCCGAGCAGCGCAACACCAGCCTGGGCAAGGCCGGGCGCAAGCGCTGGCTGGGGCGTCGGCCGGAGGTGCGCGGCAGCGTCATGAACCCCTGCGACCACCCCCATGGCGGTGGCGAGGGTCGGGCTCCGATCGGCCGATCCGGGCCTGTCACCCCCTGGGGCAAACCGGCCCTGGGTTACAAGACGCGCAAGCGCAACAAGCCAAGCAACCGGTTCGTGCTGCGCAAACGCCGCCGCACGTCCAAGCGGAGCCGTGGCGGACGCGACTCCTGATGACACTCACCGTTTCGCCGTTTGCCTGATCCGCCATGGGACGCTCACTCAAAAAAGGTCCGTTTGTTGCCGACAGCCTGCTTCGCAAGGTTGAAAAGCAAAACGCCGCCGACGACAAATCCGTGATCAAGACCTGGTCACGGGCCTCCACCATCCTGCCGATGATGATCGGCCACACGATTGCTGTCCACAACGGCAAGGCCCATGTACCGGTCTACGTGACGGAGCAGATGGTGGGCCATAAGCTGGGGGAATTCGCCCCCACCCGCACCTTCCGCGGCCACATCAAGGACAAAAAGGGAGGCCGCTAAACCAATGGCTACCAACAAACCCACCAGCCAGGCCGTGGCCCACGGCCGCTACATCCGCGGCTCCGTTTCGAAGGTGCGCCGGGTGCTCGATCAGCTCCGGGGTCGCTCCTATCGCGACGCCCTGATCCTGCTGGAGTTCATGCCCTACCGCTCCACCGGACCCATCACCAAAGTGCTGCGCTCCGCCGTGGCCAATGCCGAGCACAACCTCGGCCTTGACCCGTCGACCCTGGTCATCAGCGAGGCCTTCGCCGACATGGGGCCGTCGTTGAAGCGCTTCCGCCCCCGCGCCCAGGGTCGCGCCTACGCGATCAAGAAACAGACCTGCCACATCAGCATTGCTGTGGCGGCACCCACCCCCTGATTCCCGAGGACACCGACCGATGGGACACAAGATCCATCCAACCGGCTTGCGCCTGGGGATCACCCAGGAACACCGCTCCCGCTGGTACGCCCCAAGCAAGACCTACCCCACCCTGCTGCAGGAGGACGACCGGATTCGCCGGTTCATCCACACCAAGTACGCCGCCGCCGGGATCAGCGATGTGCTGATCGCTCGCAAGGCCGATCAGCTCGAAGTAGAACTCAAGACCGCCCGGCCCGGCGTGCTCGTCGGCCGCCAGGGCAGCGGCATCGAAGAGCTGCGCCAGGGGATCCAGAAGACCCTCGGCGACTCTGCTCGTCAGGTGCGCATCAACGTCGTCGAGGTGGAGCGGGTCGATGCCGACGCCTATCTCCTGGCCGAGTACATCGCCCAGCAGCTGGAGAAGCGGGTCGCCTTCCGTCGCGTGATGCGCATGGCGGTGCAGCGCGCCCAGCGGGCCGGTGTGCTCGGTCTGAAAATCCAGGTGGGCGGTCGCCTCAACGGCGCCGAGATCGCCCGCACGGAGTGGACCCGTGAGGGGCGCGTGCCCCTTCACACCCTCCGAGCCGACATCGACTACGCCTCCAAGGTGGCCAGCACCACCTACGGCGTCCTCGGCATCAAGGTGTGGGTGTTCAAGGGAGAGGTGCTTCCCGGGCAGCAGGAGCCGCTGCCTGTGGGGGGAGCGCCGAAGCGCCGGGTCGGCCGGCGTCCCCAGCAGTTCGAAGATCGCTCCAACGAGGAGTGAGGGAGGTCTGAATCATGTTGAGTCCACGACGCGTCAAATTCCGCAAGCAACAGCGAGGTCGCATGCGCGGCATCGCCACCCGCGGCAACACCATCGCCTTCGGGCAATTTGCCCTTCAGGCCCAGGAGTGCGGCTGGATCACCTCACGCCAGATCGAGGCCAGCCGTCGCGCCATGACCCGCTACGTCAAACGGGGCGGCAAGATCTGGATCCGCATCTTCCCGGACAAGCCGGTCACCATGCGCCCGGCCGAGACCCGCATGGGCTCCGGCAAAGGCAATCCGGAGTTCTGGGTTGCGGTGATCAAGCCCGGCCGCATTCTCTTTGAGATGGGCGGGGCTGAAATCACCGACGAGATCGCCCGGGAGGCCATGCGCCTGGCCCAGTACAAGCTGCCGGTGAAGACCAAATTCATCAGCTTGGCCGACCAGGAGGCCGAGGGGGTGGAGCCCGAAACCTCCCCCGATCCCGCCGCTGCTGTCGTGGCGACCGGCGAAACCCTTTCCGTGGAGTCCTGACCATGGCCCGTCCCGCGATCGCCGAAGTGCGCAAGCTCAGCGACGACCAGATCGTCGAGCAGATCAACGGCACCCGCCGCGATTTGTTCGATCTCCGCTTCCAGCAGGCCACCCGCCAGCTGGAAAACCCGCACCGGTTTCGGGAGGCCCGCATTCGCCTGGCCCAACTGCAGACCGTGCAACGCGAGCGTCAGCTCTCCACCGCCTCCTGAACCCCCCGAGACCCCCCATGGCACTCAAGGAAAGGGTCGGCACCGTCGTCAGCGACAAGATGGAAAAAACGGTCGTAGTGGCGGTGGAAAACCGCTTCCCGCACCCCATCTATCAGAAGACCGTCAGCCGCACCACCCGCTACAAAGCCCACGACGAAGCCAACCGCTGCAAAGTGGGCGACCGGGTTCGCATTACGGAAACCCGCCCTCTCAGCCGCACCAAACGCTGGACTGTGGCCGAGGTGCTCAACACCTCTCGCACCTGAGGAGGAACTCCCGATGATTCAGCAGGAAACCTTCCTTACGGTCGCCGACAACAGCGGCGCCAAACGCATCCAGTGCATCCGTGTGCTGGGCACCAACCGTCGTTACGCCCATGTGGGCGACGTGATCGTGGCCGCCGTCAAGGACGCCATGCCCAACATGGGTGTGAAGAAGTCGGACGTGGTCAAGGCCGTTGTGGTGCGCACCCGTGCCACCCTGCGCCGCGACACGGGCAATTCGATCCGCTTCGACGACAATGCCGCCGTCATCCTCGGCGCCGACAACAATCCCAAGGGCACCCGGGTCTTCGGTCCCGTCGCCCGTGAGCTGCGGGAGAGGAACTTCACCAAGATCGTTTCCCTCGCGCCGGAGGTGATCTGAAATGGCCACCGCCACCCCCAAGGCCCAAGCTCAGGAACGCATCAAGATGCGGATCCGCAAGGGAGACACCGTCCAGGTGATCACCGGCAAGGACAAGGGAAAAACCGGCGAGGTGCTGCGCACTTTGCCCTACCAAAACCGGGTTGTGGTGCAGGGCATCAACCTGCGC
>JBIPMZ010000184.1:0-5065 GCA_044376165.1 Cyanobium sp. | reverse complement strand
CTTTTGCGCCCTCCCGGGGGCGGCAGGCAGGGGCAATCGCGGCGGCGCGGGCCGCCGCCGCTGGCAGCTCCCCCCGGCACTCGCCATGATCGGCACATCCGTTTCGGGCGCCGCTGGGCGTCCCTTGCCATGCGCACCGGCGAGATCCACCGCGTCACCGGCGAAACCGATGTGCGCGTCCTGCTCAACCTGGACGGCACCGGCTGCTGTCAGGTGGCCAGCGGCGTGCCCTTCCTCGACCACATGCTCCACCAGCTGGCCAGCCACGGCCTGCTCGACCTGGAGATCCGCGCCGTCGGTGACACCCACATCGACGACCACCACAGCAACGAAGACGTGGGCATCGCCGTGGGCCAGGCCCTGGCCCAAGCCCTGGGCGACCGCCGCGGCATCCACCGCTTCGGCCACTTCACCGCGCCCCTCGACGAAGCGCTGGTGGAGGTGGCGCTCGACTGCTCGGGCCGGCCGCACCTCAGCTGGGGTTTGCGCATCCCGGCCCAGCGGATCGGCACCTACGACACCGAACTTGTCAAGGAATTCTTTGTGGCGGTGGTGAACAACAGCGGCCTCACCCTCCACATCCGCCAGCTGGACGGGGTGAACTCCCACCACATCGTCGAGGCCTGCTTCAAGGCTTTCGCCCGGGCGTTGCGCATGGCCACGGAGGTTGATCCGCGTCGGGCCGGCGCCGTGCCCAGCAGCAAGGGGGTGCTGGAGCGGGCCGGCGCCCAGGGCTGACGGTGGGCACACCGACAGCAGGTGACCTAGCCTGAGGCCACGATCTTCTGCCCTTACGCCATGCGCCCCGCCCTCCTGATCGGCGCCGGCTTCGCCGCCCTGCTCGCCTCGGTCGCCCCGGCCCGGGCCGCCACCAGCCAGCCACCCTGCGACAACCCCAACCTCCCCGCCGCCACCGCCCCCTGCGCCCCCGCCCCCTGCCCCTGGACTCCCCAGAAGCCCTGCGCCCGCTGATCTCCCCCCCCGCCCGATGCTCTCTGAAGGATCGAGCGGCCCCGCCGTGCTGGAGCTGCAAAACCAGCTGATCCTTTTGGGGTTTTTCAGCGGTGCCGCCGATGGCAGCTTCCAGGCCGCCACCGCCCAAGCGGTGCGCGACCTTCAACGGCGTCTGCGGCTCCAGCCGGACGGGGTGGTGGGGCCGCGCACCCGGGCCGCCCTGGCGGAGGCCGTTGCCCTTCGGCCCCCTTCCCCCACCAGCGTCTACCGCCGCTTGCACCGGGAGGCCCGCGAGCAGGCCGCCCGGGGCCAGGCCAGCCTGGAGAAGCTGCCCTGGCTGGATCGCGGGCTCGCCGCCTCCCCCTTCCGCCGCGAGCCGCCTTGTGCGGCGGAACGCTTGGCGAGCCGCGTTCCGGCGGCCGACCTCACCCCTTACCCCGATCCGGCGGGCACCTTCCGCCCCTATCCACCTCTGGGGGTGGTGCCGCCGATCCTCAGCGGGCAGGGGGGGCGGGGCGGTCTGGAGTTCCTCAGCGATGCGGTGGCCCAGGCCTGCCTGTGCGTGGGCAGCTTTGCGGCCGATCAGGGCCTGCGGGTGCGTTGGTACGGCCGTGAGGCCCTTTCGGCCAATGTGCAGTTCTGGAGTGCCACCAAATACGTGGCCGCCCTGCACCTGGTGAGCCAGGCCAACCGCCGCAGCCCCGGCACCCCGATCCGCGCCACCCGGCTGCAGGCGGGGGATGGCTCCGCCGGCCAACCCTTCCCCCAGCTGTTCACCGCCCTGGTGAGCTACGGGCAGGGGGTGAGCGCCTCCAACGCCATCGGCCTGATGCTCAAGCAGCTGGGCACCAGCGGCGAACCGGATTGTCAAACCTGGTTGCGCGCCCTCACCGGCAATGCCGCCCTCACCCTGCTCGGCGGCTATGGGGCGCCACCCCTGTTCGCCGGAGCCCAGCTGGTGGGTCCGGAGGGCGTGCTGGTGGGCCACCGCGTCCCGCCCCGCACCCGCAACCTGGTGAGCGCCTACGACCTGGTGCGGAGCTTGACGATGCTCGGCTGGCATCACCAGCTCGGGCCGGCTTCCCGCCTTCCGGGCGCCCAGGGCCCCAGCCTTGCCACGCTGATGGAGGGCCTGGGGCACGACACCGCCCGCTACCTCGATGCGGCCCTGGAGCAGCTGGGGCTGGTGGAGGCGGTGGCCGAACCGGTGATCCTCTCCAAGCTGGGCTACGGCGCGGAGACCGGCGACCCCGGCATCGATGCCCTCACCTACGTGGCCTTCGCCAGCTTCCGCGACACCCGCACCCGGCCCGCCCGCCAGCGCTGCTTCGGCCTGGCGCTGCGCATCCCCACCGAGGCGAGCCTGGAGGCTGCGCTGCGGCACGATGCCCGGATGGCGACGGAGGTCACCGAGGTGGTGCGGCGCGTTTTCGCGGAGGAGCTGACCTGAGCGGTCGGGGGAAGGCCAGCGGCGCTCCCTCAGCGTTCCGCCCGCTGCAGGGCGGATTCGAGAGCTGCGGCCAGTTCCGGGATCCGCTCCGCCTCGCCGAACTCATGGTGCTCCCGGAAGAGAGAATGGCATCGGACCCCGCTCCGGGCATAGAAGCTCCAGAGGCGCTGAAGGAAAGGCAGGTGATCCTCCGGGGCGAACAGATCCACGACGAGGGGCAGCCGGGGGGGGCGATACCCATCCCACGGAAGTTGCGCGTAGGCGTCACCAACGCTTGGTGGCGTCGATGCCCCCTCGCCGTCGGCGGACACCCGACCGGGAACCGGGAACCGGACCCGGAGATGGTCATGGAGATGTTGGTTCACGGCCTGGAGTCTCCCGCGAAGGTACCGGCGGCGGCGCTGACCGGCGGGGGGCTGGAGCAGTCCCCGCAGATGCGGCAGAAGCCGAACCTGCAACCGCTGGAGCAGCAGCACCAGGCCAATGCGGCGATGGATGCGTGCTGTGGGATGCGTATCGAGCACCGCGAACAACCCCACGGGGGCCCCGCGCTTCAGCAGTGCAGCCGCAACAGCATGGGCGTACCATCCGCCCACGGAATACCCCAGGAGGTGAATCGGAGCCCCCTGATGCATCGCCAGGATCTGCTCGGCGTAGCCCTCCGCCATCTGCTCCACGCTGGCGCTGCTCGGATCCATTCTCTCCCTCTCCGTCGCCTGAAGACCGATCGCGGGCCGCTCGGGCGCCAGGGCACGCGCCAGTTCGATGAAGCCACCGACGCTGCCCCCCAGACCATGCACAAGGAAGAGGGGCGGCCGGGAGCCCAATGGCTGCAAAAAGACAAGATTAGGCGCAGGACCCAGATGGCGAAGCGTCAACATCCGGGCAGCCTGCTCCTCAATCGTTGGCCAGCGGAAGATCCACTTGACGGATACCTCCTGATTCAGAGCTCCTTGCAGCGAGGTGGCGAGCCGTGCTGCCGCAAGCGAATCGCCACCCGCCAGGAAGAAGTTATCCGTGATCCCAAAGTCAGCGTGGCCGAGCACCTCCCCCCAGAGGCGATGCAGCCTGCACTGCTCCGGCGTGGACGGAGCCACCCGAATCTCGGCCTCCGGCCGCAAACCGGGCAGGGGGAGAGCGCGTAGATCCAGCTTGCCATTGGGCGTCAGCGGCAGGGACGGCATCGGCACAAGAGCGGTTGGCAACGCATGGAGCGGAAGGCGATCCGCGAGAAAGAGGCGGAGTGCCTGGGCCGTCAGAGTCTCGGCCGCACGCGGGACCCAGCAGGCGACCAAGCGGGGACTGCCCGCCTCTACGCTCTGGAGCAGAACAGCCGCTTGGGCGACAGCGGGATGGGAAAGAATGATCCGCTCAACTTCTTCGAGTTCAAGCCGGACTCCATTGATCTGGACTTGGCGATCACGACGTCCGATGAGGTAGACGGTGCCACTTTGGGAGACCCGAACCAAATCCCCGCTTCGAAACCACCTCGTTCCATCCTGCGGGTCGTGGAAAAAGCGTTGTGCCATTTCTGCGGGCCTGTTCCAATAGGAGCGTGCCAGCTGCGGCCCGCTAATCAGCAGCTCTCCCACTTCCCCTGGGGCGACGGGCTGGAGAGCCTCGTTCACGACTCGAATTTGATTTCCGGCAATCGGTCGTCCAATAGGTACATGTTCAACCGGCTCGCCAGGTTGAGAAAGGTCGGCCACCAGATTGGCAACAGTGGTCTCCGTGAGACCGTAGACATTCACCAACCGTGGTGGGGTCGGCTGGGCTTGAGCAAAAAAGGTTCGCCAGCGCTCGACACTTCCCAAAGGAACCGGCTCACCCCCGGTGGTAACAAGCCGTACCGACTCAGGAAAACGACCGCGAATCTCCAGCTCCGCTACGATCTCTGCCAAAAGAGATGGGTAGATCCCGATAACCGTGAGCTGCGAAGCCTCGCAGAAGTTGAGAAACGCATGGGCGGATTCCAGCAGAGAAGCCGGCCTGATCACCAGGGTCGCCCCCGCACACAAACTGGAGAAGATCTCCTCGACAGAAGCATCAAAAGTAACGGCGCAGAGCTGCAGAACCCTGTCTCCAGGACCCAGGCCATGGAGGCGCATATCCACGTCGATGAAATGGGCCAGGGCACCGTGCTCAATCATGCAGCCCTTCGGCCTTCCCGAGCTCCCCGATGTATAGATCATATAGGCTAGATCCCCTACCTCTGGCCCAGCGACAACGGCAGGGTGGCCTGGAGGGCCCATGCGATCAAGGCAGATCACGTCACAACAGAGCTGTCTGGCCAGATGCTCATGGGCTTGAGTTGTGAGCACTGCGAGAGGTTGTGCATCCCGGATTATGGCGCGCAGACGATGCACAGGAGCCGACATATCCAGCGGCAGATAGGCCGCTCCGGACTTCAGGACTGCGACAGCGGCAATTGGGAAATCCATCCCCTGGGGCAACAGCAAGGCGTAGAGTTGCCCTCGATTCGTGCCATGCTCTTGGAGAAGTCGAGATGCGATAAGCCCTGCACGCTGTTCAAGCTCGTGATATAGAAGGACGTGAGGGCCATTCTCGATCGCAATAGCATTTGGGAAAAGGTGGGCTTGCTGGGCTATGCGTTGATGAACGAGTTGTGCGCTGCATTCAGGGTGCTTGGCTAAAGGATGT
>JBIPMZ010000183.1:0-5085 GCA_044376165.1 Cyanobium sp. | reverse complement strand
CCCATCCTTGCCACGTGCGCCTACTTTAACCCCTGGATACTTGCTTTCGTTTTCAAAAGGATCGGCGGGGCATTCGGGGCTTTCAATCCGCTCGTCAACCCAGAGACCATAGCGATCGGCACGAGGTCCAGTGGCCTGCTTGAAGCAGGGCTCATTGACGATGCCCAGGTATTCCCAGCGATTGGAACGATTGTTGGGAAGGCTTTCGTGGCTGGAAAGGGTTTTGAGAAAGTCGAGGTTGCCGAAGCTGGAGTGGGACAACATATCCCACAGCTCATCGTTACCCGCTGACCAGATCGTCCAGTTGTTGCGACCGCGCACAACGGCCTTGACCGCGTCGTCAGCACTGATGCCTGGCACGTAGGGATCCAGAGCCTTACGAACCCTTTCAGGGTCTTTGGTAAGGCCATAATCCATATCCTGGAGATAGTCTTCTTCGGAGCTCAGCAGGCTTTCCGGTGTCCGACCAGCCTGTTTCGCCTCATCGATCACGGCAGCATTGGCCGCGAGTGGAAGAAACCCGAGGAATGAGGACAGAGAGACAATCGATATCAGTAGAACAGCTAAGACCCTTGACAAGAATCTTTTCACGGTTCAAACCTCCTGAGTCGAGTAATCGAAAGCATGGCCTTTTAGATTGTGGATTTGAGGGGAAGGATTTGTGTGGATCCTGCTTGCTTGGATCCCGTTTCAGTGGGCAGCTCTGCTCTCCACGCTCTCACTCTCGCCTCACCCTGCCGAGGGAATCTCCTTGCGGGGTGGTGTGAGACTGGAGAAGCCAGCGAATGGCGGGAAGTTTCGGGGAAGGGGTTCAGATTCTTGAGGTTGATTCAGATGCTTTCAGTCAGAAGTAGAACCACTAAAATACAGTTACACGCCTTTGGCAACGGGGCATGGTCATGATTCTTTACGATCGGGGCCTCCGTACTGCGGCCGATGCTTTGTCAGCATTCCCGCTTATTTGCTGAAGTTTACCAATCTTTCCCATCCCTGGCCGGCCCCGCGGGATCTTGGCTGTCCCTGTGCCTCCGCCTGGGCGACCCTCTGGGATCCACTGCCGCATTCGTGATCCTGTTGTATCGTTTAGCTGTCTCCAAGACCGGCGCATTCCCCTTCGGTACTTGTCCCCCCCATAAATTCCTTTTTTCTTCGCCAGGAACGTTTTCTCCGCCGGTCCCCTCGGGCGCAATTGATACCGCAGCCAAACAGAAGCAAAGTGATGTTTATAGTAGCTGCCTAAGATCCGAGCCTGAAAAGAAAAGATAACCACAATCCCCAGCACCATCCCGCGAAGGAGAGACCCCCTCCCTTTTCGTGACAACGTCTGCCCTGGCTTTTTGCCCCGAGCGCCTCTGCTGGGCTCACAATCGTGGGAGGATCAATCCGCCAGCGGTGCCGCCATGCCCCTCCACCCGGCTTCCTCCGCGCCCCTGGTACCGGCTGAGCTGGCGCAGGTGGAGCTGTTCGCAGAGCTGGAAGCGGAGCAGCACCAGCGGCTGCTGGAAAACCATCGCCTGCTGTCGCTGGAGGCGGATCAAAACCTGGTGTTGGAACAGGACGAATCCCGGGGGTTGTTTCTGCTGCGCTCGGGATTGGTGAAGGTGCGCTGCTTCGACCTGGACGGGCAGGAGACGGTGCTTGCCGTCTTGGGGGCGGGGGAGGTGTGCGGGGAGATGGCGGTGTTGAACCCGCAGGGACTGCGCACGGCGGATGTGGTCAGCCTCACCCCCTGCGGGGTGGCGATCCTGCGCTCGGCGCCCTTTGCGGCGTTGCTGCGCAGCGATCCGCGCCTGGCCCTGGCGTTGGCCCGTCTGCAGGCGAAGCGTCTGCAGGCGCTGAACACCCGCCTGCGCCAGCGGGGGGGTGATGCCACCCTGCGGCTGCTGGCCACGTTGATGGAGCTGGCTCGCCACAGCGCCGTGGGGGCCGTGGCGACCGACCCGATCCCGCCGCTGCCGCAACGGGAGCTGGCCAGCCTGGCGGGGCTGGCGCGGGAGACGGCCTCCCGCACCCTGTCGCATCTGCGGCGGCGGGGCCTGGTGGGCGATACGCCCGAGGGGGGATTGCAGCTGCTGAACCGGGAGGACCTGCGCCGGCGCGGTTTGCTGCGGTGAGGGGCGCGGGCTGCGTCAGGCTGGGGGTCCGCCGCGGCGCCTGGCCGATGCCCCGATCCCTTTCCCGCTTCCGTCCCTTAGCCGCAGCGCTGCTGCTGGCGGTGGCGCTGCCGCAGTGCCCGGCAACGGCGCAGGTGCAGCTGTCCTGCGCGGGGACGCTGCTGGAGGCCCGCGGGGTGGCGGAGCAGGAGCGGGCGATCCGCAGGCTGCAGTTCTCCCTGGGACTGGAGGCGGAGGGGGGAAGCCCGGATGCGGCGCTGGGCCTGCTGCAGGCGCGGCTGGCGGCGGTGCGCAGCGGGCTGCAGGGATTGGCGGTGGAGGAGCTGCGGGTGACCTCGCCGAGCACCTGGCCGCGCAGTGATGCCCGCGGGCGGCCGAGCGGTGTGCAGGCGGGATTGCAGGTGAGCGGGAAGGTGGCGCCCGCGCAGCTGCAGCGGTTGATCCGGGAGATCGGCAGCCTGGCGGGGGTGCGGCTGTCCCCGGTGAGCGCGGAGGCGGACTCGGGGGAGGACCGGGCGATCCGGCGCCGTCTGCTCACCGCTGCCTACCAGGAGGCGCGCCAGCAGGCGGCGGAGGTGGCGGCGGCGATCGGCCGCACCCGGCTGGAGCCGCTGGAGGTGCAGCTCGATGGGGGGGAGGCACGGCCGATGCCGATGATGGCGCGGGCGGCGGATGGGGCGCCACCGCCGTTCGATCCGGCGGAGCTGGCGAAACCCAAGGATCGCCTCAGCCTGCTGGTGCGCTTCTGCGCTCGCTGAGGGTCTGCCCTCGGCCGGGGATCAGCCCTGGAGGTAGGTGCTCTGGCCGAGGCTGGCCTCCAGGTGGGCCATGAGCCGGCGGGCATCGCTGATGGCGAGCTGCCCGCGGCCGATCGCCGCCTCGCTGGCCACCCGCAGGCGTTCGAGCAGGAGTTTGGGGTCGTGCTCCATCACCTCCAGCACCTCGGCGTTGGTGTCGCCGCGCACCACGTGCTCGATGCGGTAGCCGCCGCCGTCGTGGAGGCGGATGTGGACGGCGTTGGTGGAGCCGAAGAGGTTGTGGAGGTTGCCCATCACCTCTTGATAGGCCCCCGCCAGGAACAGGCCGATCCAGTAGGGCTCCCCGGGCCGCAGGGCATGGAGTTCGAGCAGGGATTTTTCCTGACCGCGATCGATGAAGCGAGCGAGTTTGCCATCGGAATCACAGGTGAGATCGGCGAAGGTGCCAAGGCCGGCGGGGGGTTCGTCGAGGCGGTGGATGGGAAGGACGGGGAAGAGCTGATCGATGGCCCAGGTATCGGGGGCGGAGCGAAAGATCGAGAGGTTGGCGTAGTAGGTGCTGGCGAGGGCGCCCTGGAGGCGGAGCAGGTCGTCGGGGATGGGAAGAGCGGGGGGGAGGTCGCGGAGGCAGGCGCCGATGGTGCGGCAGCAGGCCCAATAGAGCTGCTCGGCGAGGGCCCTCTCGGGCAGGCCGAGGTAGCCGAGGCGGAAGGCGGCGAGGGCGTCGTCCTTGAATTTGATGGCGTCGTTCCAGGCCTCCTGAAGGGGGTCGCAGCTGAGCGGCTGGGCGGGATCCGGGGCGCCGTAGCGCTCCACGGCGGCGAGGGTGTCGCGCAGGTTGCGCACGATCAGGGGCTCTTCGCCAGCGGGCGGCGGCACGGCGGCAGGCGGCTGGCCGGCACCGAGCACATCGAAGACGAGCACGGAGAAGTGGCTGGCGATGGCCCGACCGCTTTCACTCACCAGGGTGGGAACGGGCACGCCATGGGGTTCGCAGCATTCGCGCACGGTGGCGACCACGTCGTTGGCGTAGTTCTGGAGGGAGTAGTTGGAGGAGGCGGCGCTGGCGGTGCGGCTGCCGTCGTAGTCGATGGCGAGGCCGCCGCCGACGTCGAGGAAGCCCATGGCGGCGCCCTGACGGGTGAGCTCCACGTAGATCTGACCGGCTTCCTGGAGGGCGTCTTTGAGGACGGCGATGTCGTTGATCTGGCTGCCGATGTGGAAGTGGAGCAGGCGCAGATCGGGAAGGAGCTGGGCGTCGCGCAGGGCGGCGACGGTGGCGAGGATATCGGGAATCGCGAGGCCAAATTTGGCCCTCTCGCCCACGGAGCTGCCCCAGCGGCCGGTGCTGCGGGCGGAGAGCTTGGCACGGATGCCGAGGAAGGGTGCGGCGCCGAGGTCGCGGCTGGCGGCGAGGATCCGTTCCACCTCATCGGCCTGCTCGATCACCACCACGGGCCGGCGGCCGAGGCGCCGGGCGAGGATGGCGGTTTCGATGTAGCGGCGATCCTTGTAGCCGTTGCAGATGAGCAGGGCGTCGGGATCGTCGAGGAGGGAGAGGGCGATGAGCAGCTCGGCCTTGCTGCCCGCCTCCAGGCCGAAATGCCAGCGCCGCCCGCTGGCCACGAGCTCTTCCACCACATGCCGCTGCTGGTTGCACTTCACAGGGAAGACGCCCTGGTAGCGACCGGTGTAGCCGTACTGGGCGATGGCCCGCTCGAAGGCGGCATGGAGGCGCTCCAGGCGATCTTCGAGGATGTCGTCGAAGCGGATCAGCAGCGGCAGGGAAAGGTCGCGCCCCTGCAGCTCCCGCACCAGCTCCACCAGATCCAGGCTGCCGCCCCGCTCGCCCCGAGGCTGCACCACCACGTGGCCGCGGGCGTTGACGGAGAAATAGGGCTCGCCCCAGCGGTCGAGCCCATAAAGGGCAGCGCCGTCGGCGGCGGACCAGGACTGCAAACCGCTGGAGCCCATGGTGACCGGGGGGAATGGGGGAATCTACTCAGGGGGAGGGGCCGAGTGGGGAAGGCCGACGGGCAGGGTGGGGCGGCGGTTTCGGGGGCTGGATCGGGTGGCGATCAGGGCTGGTGCTTCTCAGCACAGGACGGGCTTGCATGGTTTTCGGCACGGTTCAAGCGCACCAGCTCAAAACGCCACCCGCTATCTGCCAATTTTATCTCCTTTCTTTGCACACGGCTTCTTATGGCATCTAC
>JBIPMZ010000182.1:0-5113 GCA_044376165.1 Cyanobium sp. | reverse complement strand
TTTTATCCCGGCGAGGCATCCTTGAGCGAGGCGGCACGGCAGCGGCTGCGGGCGATCCAGGAGTTTGCCCAGCTCGGCAGCGGCTATCAGCTGGCGATGCGGGATATGGAGATCCGGGGTGTGGGCAACCTGCTGGGCATGGAGCAGAGCGGCCAGATGGAGGTGATCGGCTTTGATCTGTACATGGAGATGCTGCAGGAGTGCCTGGCGGAGATCCAGGGCCAGGACATCCCGGCGGTGGAGGACACCCAGATCGACCTGCCGATCACCGCCTTCATCCCCGCCGAGTGGATCCCGGAGAACGAGGAGAAGATGGCGGCGTATCGGGCCGCCGCCGCCTGCACGGGCAAGGCCGACCTGGTGGAGCTGGCGGCGGGCTGGACCGACCGCTACGGGGCGATCCCGGCGCCGGTGCAGAGCCTGCTGCAGCTGATGGAGCTGAAGCTGCTGGCGCGGCGCTGCGGTTTCTCCCGCATCCGTCCGGAGAAGCCCAACATCGCCCTGGAGACGCCGATGGAGGAGCCCGCCTTCCGGCGGCTTCGCCAGGGGCTGCCCCAGCATCTGCACGGGCGGCTGGTGTATCAGGCCGGAGCGGGAAGCAGCGCCAAGGTGTTGGCGCGGGGGCTGGGGGTGCTGCCGATCGAGCGGCAGGTGGAGGAGCTGAAGGGCTGGCTGGAGACGATGGCGGCTCCGCTGCCCGGTGCGGCCGAGGCGGAGGCGGAGGTGCTGCGGGTTTGAGGGCCGGGCCCGATCCTCGACAAGGTTCGTTACGATTGTGAGAACTTCTGTGAAGACCCCATGACGGATCTGGGAACCGGCCTCCTCGGCACTGCTCCCCTCGCCGCAGGCGGTGTGGCCTCCTGGTCCCTCCTGCTCAGCGTGGCAGCCCTGGCCCTTTACGCCCTGCTCACCAGCCGCCCCGAAAACGACGACGACGACTCCAGCCCCGGCGGCGGCCTGATGCAGCCCGTGGCTTGAACGCCGCTGGCGGGCCTCAGGGCCCGCCCACAGCGGCCGGCACGTTGGCGCTGGCCGGCTGATAGCTCTTCTGGAGGCTGCCCAACAAGCGCAGCTGCTTTACGAGGGTGGATTCCGCCACCCGGTATTGGCTGTCTTTGCGGGTACCCAGATCCTCCAGGGTGAGGCGTCGGGCCTCGTCCTCGCTCATCTTCGCCGGCACATCGGGATCGATGCCGTGCTTGTGGATGTCGCGGTTGTCGGGGGTGAGGTATTTGGCAATGGTGACGGTCATGCCCGACCCATCGGAGAGGGGGCGCACCGATTGCACCAGGCCCTTGCCGAAGGTTTTTTGGCCCACCAGCACCGCCCGTTTGTTGTCTTGCAGGGCACCGGAGAGGATTTCGCTGGCGCTGGCCGAGCCTTCGTTCACCAGCACCACCAGGGGTTTGGTGGTGAGGGCGCGGCCGGTGGCCTTGTCCACCTTCTGGATGCCATCGCGGGTTTTGGTGGAGACGATGATGCCCTCGTTCAACCACTGGCGGGCAATTTCGATGCTCGCCATCAGAAGGCCGCCGGGGTTGCTGCGCAGGTCGAGGATGTAGCCCTGCACGCCGCTCGATTCGAGGTCGCGCAGGGCCGCCCGCATGTCTTTGGTGGCGTTGGCGTTGAACTGCTTGAGCCGGATGTACCCGATCCGGGTGCCGTCCGGGGCGACGTTGATTTGATGGTTGACCGCGTGGAGCTCGATCAGCTCGCGGGTGAGCGGCACGTCGATGTTGGCGCCCTTGCGGCGCAGCACCAGCCTGACGCTGGTGCCGGCCTTGCCGCGGATCAGCTTGACCGCGTCTTCGGTGGTCATGCCCTTGGTGCTGCGGCCGTCGATCGAGACGATCACATCTTTGGGCTGAACACCGGCGCGGGAAGCGGGGGATCCATCGATCGGGGAGACCACCACCAGTTCTTTGGTGTCCTTGTCGAGGCTGAGCTGGATGCCCACTCCGGAGAGCTCCCCGGAGGTGTCGATCTGCATCTCCTTGAACTCTCGCGGGTCCAAGAAGCGGGTGTAGGGATCATCGAGGGTGCCGAGCATGGCCCGGATCGCCTCGTAGGCATCCTTGGGGTTGCTGTAGCTCTTGGCCAGCACTTCGCGGCGCAGCTTGCGCCAGCGCTCTTCGTTGTAGCGACCTGTGGTGTCGAGGTAATCGCG
This sequence comes from Cyanobium sp., assembly GCA_044376165.1. Classification (GTDB taxonomy): domain Bacteria; phylum Cyanobacteriota; class Cyanobacteriia; order PCC-6307; family Cyanobiaceae; genus Cyanobium. The sequence goes on along the minus strand of JBIPMZ010000182.1, from coordinate 2,946 downwards.
AAAGACGGTCTGCCAGGCCTGATCCATCACCTCCTTGGGGCTGTCGCTGATCGCGACGCCGGTGGGAGCCAGCACCATCTCGCGCGCCACCACCGCCGTGGCGGCGCAGGCCCCCAGGCCGACGAGCGCCACGAGCGTTACGCGAGCGTTTCCCATTCCGGGTTCCTCAAGGACTGAAAGCGTCCTTCAACGCTAGCGCTATCGGGGCAGTCGCCACGGCTCAGGGGTCGACCCAGCGGCCGTCCTCGCGGATCAGGGCGATCAGGGCCTCCACCCCTTCCGCCTCCGGCACCCGCCGGATCTCCTCGCGGCCGCGGTAGAGGGAGATGGAGCCCGGGGTCTTGCCCACGTAGCCGTAGTCGGCATCGGCCATCTCGCCGGGTCCGTTGACGATGCAGCCCATCACGGCGATGTCGAGCCCCGTGAGGTGGGCGGTGGCGGCGCGCACCTTGTGCAGCACCTCCTCGAGGTTGAAGAGGGTGCGACCGCAGCTGGGGCAGGCCACGTACTCCACCATGGTCTTGCGCAGCCCCAAGGCCTGGAGAATCGAGTAGCAGACAGGGATCTCCTTCTCCGGCGCCTCGGTGAGCGACACGCGGATCGTGTCGCCGATGCCCTCGGCGAGCAGCGGCGCGATGCCGGCGGTGCTCTTGATGCGGCCGTAATCGCCATCGCCCGCCTCGGTGACGCCCAGGTGCAGGGGGTAGGGGAATCCCTCCGCATCCAGGCGGGAAGCCATCAGCCGGTAGGCGGCCAGCATCACGGGCGCACGGGAGGCCTTCATCGACACCACAATGTTGTGGAAGTCGAGGCGGTCGCAGAGGCGGATGAATTCCAGGGCGCTCTCCACCATGCCCCGGGGGGTGTCGCCGTAGGTGAAGAGCATGCGTTCGGCGAGCGAGCCGTGGTTGACGCCGATGCGCAGGGCTTTGTCCTGGGCTTTGAGCAGGCTCACCAGCGGTTCGAGGGTCTGCTGGATGCGCGCGCCGATGGCGGCGAATTCCTCGGGCGTGAACTCGGCGCGGTTCGGATCGGGCTTGTCGAACACGTACAGGCCCGGGTTGATGCGCACCTTGTCGACGTGCTGGGCCACCTCCAGGGCGATCTTCATGCCGTTGTGGTGCACGTCCGCCACCAGCGGCACCGGGCGGTAGGTGTCTTCCAGCCGCTGGCGGATCTCCTTGACGGCCTTGGCGTGGGCCAGCGACGGCACGGTGAGCCGCACGATCTCGCAGCCCGCCTCGTGCAGGCGGCGGATGCCGGCGGTGGCGCCCGCGATGTCGAGGGTGTCCTCATTGATCATCGACTGCACCACCACCGGGTGGTTGCTGCCGATCCAGATGTCGCCGACGCGCACCGAACGGGTGGGCCGGCGGCGGATGACGGTGTCGAAGCGGGGGTCGGCGGCCAGCGTGGCGGGATCGCCGGTCCCGGCGGCGGCTGTGACGTCAGCAGCGGCGTCGGGGCGGGACGGGGCGGCGGTCATCGCGGGGCGCGGGGCAGGGGAGAGGAGCTGGCGCGGCCCAAGCCTGTCACAGCGGCCGGGGGACTGACGAGCGCCAGAGGGAGGGGGTCAGTCCGCCAACTGATCATTCTTTTGGGGGCAAGGACAGAGTCAAGTAACAATCTCATCAGTTTTAATTACTGAACAATTGCATGAGCCTCTTGGTCCTTCTCAGGAGAAGCCTGCCTTTGATGTGCCGCCCTGGGCTGGAGTCGCCGCTTGCGCCGTCGCGTCAGCGGCGGCTGAGGCGAATGCCTTGTTGACCCATGCCCCGTTGCAACCCATTAGCATGAAGGTGGCTGCAGCAGGGATCAGCGCCGTGACAACATCCAGGCATGAGTGTGATTTCTACGGGTGGGTGGAGCAGCAATGCGCCGCCCTGCGGGATCACGACAGCAGCCGACTCGATTGGAGCGGATTGCAGGAGGAACTGGAAGCCTTGGGACGCCAGGAATATCGGGAACTGGTGAGCCGTCTCGGCGTGCTGCTCGGCCATCTGCTCAAGTGGCAGTGGCAGCCCGATCGCCGCAGCCGCAGCTGGTTTTGCAGCATTCGCGAGCAACGACGGGCGATCGAACGTCTGTTGAAGCAAAACCCCAGCCTGCGCGCCAAAGCCGCCGATGCCCTGACAGACGGCTATGAGGCAGGCGTGGATCTGGTGCTGCGGGACACGGAGCTGCCCCTGCGCTGCCTGCCGGCCGTTTCGGAGTGGAGCCTGGAGCAGGCGCTTGATCCCACCACACTGTGCGATACCCGCGGGGACTGGGACGGATCGCCAGGCTGAGCCTGCGGGCTCTCCGTTCGTGAGGCTTAGCCTTACCCGGTGTCTTCCCTTCTCCCCACCGACCGGCAACGGAGAGCGCTCGGGCCGGGGCTCGAGGCCCCAGACGTCCACGCTGCGCTGCAGCATCTGGCCGAGGATCCGGAGGTGGAGAGCCTCACCCTGTTCGGATCCCGCGCCCGGGGCGAGGCCCGCCCCGATTCGGATCTCGACCTGCTCGTGATCCTGCAAGGCAACCTCACGCCCGAACGCGAAAAGCAGTGGCGCCGGCGGGTCCGCGACCTGCTGCTGCCCGTTTTGCCGGTGGATCTCGACCTGCTGATCAGCGATGCCGCCACCGCCGCCCACTGGGGCGGCTCCCGCTGGCATGTGCTGGGCCACATCCACCGCGAGGGAGTGCCGCTCCATGCCTCCTGAGGAGGATGCCCGCGCCATCCTGCGGCTGGCGCAGCGCCACGAGCAGTCGCTGGCGGCGAGCCTCGATCCGGCCTTCGCCCAGGAGAACTGGGGCTTTCTGGCCCAGCAGTGCGTGGAGAACCTGCTCAAGGGGCTGATCGTGCTGGCGGATCGGCAACCGCCCCTCAGCCACGACCTGGCTCGCCTGCAGCTCCTGGCCGGCGCGAAGTTGCCGGACGAGCTCCTGGAGCTGCAGGATTTCGCC
>JBIPMZ010000181.1:0-5122 GCA_044376165.1 Cyanobium sp. | reverse complement strand
GTTCCGTCCGGGGTGGGCCAGTCGGTGCCGTACACCTCCAGGTGGGGACGACGGCCGACGGCCACCTGGCTGATCAGGGGGAAGAGGTTGTTGGGGGGACCATTGGGGTCTTCGCCGATCCGGCCGCTGGGGTGGGCGCCGACCGGATTGAAGTAGCGAAGCCGGGCGATCCGCCAGCCCGGCCCGCTGGCCGCCACATCGGCCAGCAACTGCTCCACCGCCGCCTTGGAGTGGCCATAGGGATTGATCGGCCGGAGGGGAGCCGTCTCCGGAATCGGCACCCGTTCGGGGTAGCCATAGAGGGTGGCGCTGCTGCTGAACACCAGGGTTCGGCACCCGGCGGCCTCCATCGCCTCCAGCAGGCAGCGGCTGCCGCCCAGATTCACATCCCAGTAGGCGAGGGGCTGGCGCATCGACTCGCCCACCGCCTTGAGACCGGCGAAGTGGAGCACGGCATCGAAGCGGCGGAGAGCGGCCGCTTCCGCTCCGGCGGCACCGAAAACACCGCGCAGATCGGAGGGGGAGCGTACATCCCCCGTGATCAGGCAAAGGCTGGCGAGGGAGCTCCCGGTGCTCCAGCGGCCAGGCCCCCGGCGCTGCCAGCCGGTGAGGCCGGCAAGCTCCGCCACGCGACGCAGGGATTCCGGGCTGCTGTTGGCGAAATTGTCGAGCGCCACCACGGCATGGCCAGCCCGCAAGAGCTCGAGGCAGACGTGGCTGCCGAGGAAGCCGGCGCCCCCGGTGATCAGCACGTGTGCCACGGATCGGCCCATGCCTGCTGCCAGAACCCTATAGGCCGGCAACGCCGGACCTGGGGCACTGGCCAGGGCGGCCGCCTCGGGAGCGGGAAATTCGGAGATGGGCAGTAACCTCCCATAAAGTCTCCCGAATGCATGGGTCCGCTTAGCACAGTCCCGAGTGGTCCTCCCCCCGGCGCGGTCAGCGCAGGGCACGATCAGCTCGTGACGTCGCCACAGATCCGCTCCATCTGCTGCATCGGCGCGGGCTACGTGGGGGGGCCGACCATGGCCGTGATCGCAGATCGCTGCCCCCACATCCAGGTGACGGTGGTGGACCTCAACGCGGAGCGCATTGCCGCCTGGAACGATGCCGACCTGAGTCGCCTGCCGGTCTACGAACCGGGGCTGGACGGCGTGGTGGGCCGCGCCCGTGGACGAAACCTGCACTTCACCACCGAGGTGGACGCAGCGATTGCCAGCGCCGACATGGTGTTTCTCTCGGTGAACACCCCCACCAAGACCCGGGGGGTGGGCGCGGGCCAGGCCAGCGACCTGCGCTGGATCGAGGCCTCCGCCCGGCAGGTGGCCGCCTCCTCGCGGGGCCACACGATCGTGGTGGAGAAGAGCACGCTGCCGGTGCGCACCGCCGAGGCGGTCAAGTCGATCCTCAGCGCCGCGCAGGGCAGCGCGGGGGGCAGCAAGACCTTCTCGGTGCTTTCCAACCCCGAGTTCCTGGCGGAAGGAACGGCCATCCCCGACCTCGAATCCCCCGACCGGGTGCTGATCGGCGGCGAGGACGAGGCGGCGATCGAAGCCCTGGCCAGCATCTACGGGCAATGGGTGCCGGCGGAGCGGATCCTGCGCACCAACCTATGGAGCAGCGAACTTTCGAAGCTCACCGCCAACGCCTTCCTGGCCCAACGCATCTCCTCGATCAACAGCGTCGCCGCCCTGTGCGAGGCCACCGGCGCGGATGTGCGGGAGGTGGCCCGCGCGATCGGCACCGACAGCCGCATCGGCGGGAAGTTCCTGCAGGCGGGTCCGGGCTATGGCGGCAGCTGCTTCCAGAAAGACATTCTCAATCTCGTCTACCTCTGCCGCCACTACGGCCTGGCGGAGGTGGCTCGCTACTGGGAGTCGGTGGTGGAGCTGAACACCTGGCAGCAGCACCGGATCGCCCGGCTGGTGGTGAACAGCCTGTTCGGCACGGTGAGCGGCAAGCGGCTGGCGGTGCTCGGCTTCGCCTTCAAGGCCGACACCAACGACACCCGCGAGGCCCCGGCGATTCGCATCTGCCGGGATCTGATCGAGGAGGGGGCGGAGCTGGCGATCGTGGATCCGAAGGTGGATCCCGCCCAGATCGCGCGCGACCTGGAGACCCCTTCCCGCCGTGCGGAAACGCAGGGCCACCCCCTCGCCGGCGACGGCGGCTGGTTGCCCGCCGACACCCCTGAAGAAGCCGCCCAGGGGGCCGACGCGGTGTTGATCCTCACCGAATGGCAGCAGTACCGGAGCCTCGACTGGCCTCGGATCGCCGCGGTGATGCGGCGACCCGCCTGGTTGTTCGATGCCCGGGCGGTCGCGGATGCTGCCGCAGCCCGCGCGGCCGGTCTTACTGTCTGGCGCGTAGGAGAGGGTTGATGACACGCCGCAACTTGATCACGGGGGGAGCCGGCTTCGTGGGCTCGCACCTGGTGGATCGCTTGATGGAGGCTGGCGAGGAGGTGATCTGCCTCGACAACTACTTCACGGGCCGCAAGCAGAATATCCAGCACTGGTTGAACCACCCGCGCTTCGAGCTGATTCGTCACGACGTTACCGACCCGATCCGGCTGGAGGTGGACCGGATCTGGCATTTGGCCTGCCCGGCCTCACCGGTGCATTACCAGCACAACCCGATCAAGACCGCCAAGACCAGTTTTCTGGGCACGTACAACATGCTCGGCCTGGCGCGACGGGTGGGGGCTCGTTTGCTGCTGGCGAGCACCAGTGAGATCTACGGCGATCCGGAGGTGCATCCCCAGCCGGAGAGCTATCGGGGCTGCGTCAACACCATCGGCATCCGCTCCTGTTATGACGAGGGCAAGCGCATCGCCGAAACCCTGTGTTTCGATTATCAGCGCATGCACGGCACGGAGATCCGGGTGATGCGCATCTTCAACACCTACGGGCCGCGCATGCTGCCGGATGACGGTCGCGTGGTGAGCAATTTCATCGTGCAGGCCCTGCGGGGCCAGCCGCTCACCCTTTACGGCGATGGCAGCCAGACCCGCTCGTTCTGCTATGTGGACGACCTGGTGGAGGGGATGATCCGGTTGATGAACAGCCGCCATAGCGGGCCGATGAACATCGGCAACCCTGGCGAGTTCACGATCCGCCAGCTGGCGGAACGGGTGCGGGATCGCATCGCGCCCCACCTGGAGATGGTCTACCAACCCCTGCCGCAGGACGACCCCCTGCAACGCCAGCCGGTGATCGAGCTGGCCCGGCGGGAGCTGGGCTGGGAGCCGACGGTGAGCCTGGAGGAGGGCCTGGAGCCCACCATCGCCTGGTTCCGCGAGCGGCTGGAGGCCGACAACCACTGAAGCACGGAATTCGGAAGAGCCGCTGCCGCCCTCGCGGAGGGGGGTGGCAGGATTGCCTGCCGCCCGTTCGTTCTCACCGCGTGGGTCGAGCCGTCAAGCCCCCGTTTCCGTTCCCTTTGGCCACCGCCGCCTCCATGCTGTCCGGCGACGGTGGCTGGGAGTGGGCGTGAGCGGGCCGATCCTGGTGACCGGCGTGGCCGGCTTCATCGGCGCTGCGGTGGCCGAGGCCCTGCTGGAGCGGGGCGAGGCGGTGGTGGGCTTCGACAACCTCAACGACTACTACGACCCCGCCCTCAAGCAGGCGCGGCTGGAGCGGCTGAAGCGGCGGGCGCCCGCGGGCCGGTTTGCCTTCGAGAAGTTGGCGCTGGAGGATGGGGAGGGGGTGGCGGCCCTGTTCCGCGCGAGCCGGCCCAGGGGGGTGATCCACCTGGCGGCCCAGGCGGGGGTGCGGTATTCGCTGCAGAATCCGGCCGCCTACATCCAGAGCAATGTGGTGGGCTTCGGGCACGTACTGGAAGGCTGCCGGCAGCAGCAGGTGAGCCATCTGGTGTATGCCTCCAGCAGTTCGGTGTACGGCGGCAACCAGCAGCTGCCCTTCTCGGAGCAGCAGGCGGTGAACCATCCGGTGAGCCTGTATGCGGCCACGAAGCGGGCCAATGAGCTGATGGCGCACAGCTATAGCCATCTCTACGGCCTGCCGGCCACGGGTCTGCGCTTTTTCACCGTTTACGGCCCCTGGGGCCGTCCGGACATGGCGCCGATGCTGTTCGCCCGCGCGATTCTGACGGGGGAGCCGATCCGGGTGTTCAACCACGGCGCGATGGAGCGCGACTTCACCTACATCGAAGACATCGTCGCCGGGGTGATCCACTGCCTCGACAAGCCGGCCACCGCCAATCCGAACTTTGACCCGCTGGCGCCGGATCCGGCCACCGCCGCCGCCCCGCATCGGTTGTTCAACATCGGCAACCGCCAGCCGATCCCGCTGCTGCGTTTCATCGAGGTGCTGGAGCAGGAGCTGGGGCGCGCCGCGATCCGCGACCTGCACCCCCTGCAACCCGGCGACGTGCCCGCCACCGCCGCCGACACCGACGCCCTGGCGGCCTGGATCGGCTTCCAGCCCAGCACCGCGATCGAAACCGGCGTGGCGCGCTTCGCCCACTGGTATCGCGCCTACTACCCGGCCTGAACCGCCCGGCCCCGACCCGCCGGCAGGCACAGTGGGAAGCCTGTGCGTGCGTGTTGGGTGGAACCGCTCCAGAGCCTGCGTGGCATGGTCGATCTGCTGCCGGAGCACACCCGGCTGTGGCGGGCGATCGAGGACAGGGCACGGCAGCATTTCCAGCGGGCGGGGGTGGAGGAGATCCGCACGCCGGTGCTGGAGCCCACCGAGCTGTTCGCCCGCGGCATCGGCGAGGCCACGGATGTGGTGGGCAAGGAGATGTACAGCTTCCTGGATCGGGGGGAGCGCAGCTGCACCTTGCGGCCGGAGGGAACGGCGTCGGTGGTGCGCGCGGCGATCCAGCACGGGCTGCTGGGGCAGGGGGCGCAGCGGCTGTGGTACGGCGGGCCGATGTTTCGTTACGAGCGGCCCCAGGCGGGTCGGCAGCGGCAATTCCACCAGCTCGGCCTGGAATTCCTGGGGCTCTCCGATCCCCGCAGCGATGTGGAGGGGATCGTGCTGGCGTGGGACCTGCTGGCGGAGCTGGGGGTGGGCGGCCTGTGCCTGGAGATCAACTCCCTGGGCGACCACGACGACCGGGTGCGCTACCGGGAGGCGTTGGTGGCGTTCCTGGC
>JBIPMZ010000014.1:0-17735 GCA_044376165.1 Cyanobium sp. | reverse complement strand
GTGCAGCTGCTCCAAGCGCCGCAGCAGCACCAGCAAGGCCTCCGGCTGCTCCTGCAGCTCCACAGCCAGGCCGGCCAGGCTCGCCAACGCCGCCTCCGCCCGCTCTTCGGCAGGGAGAGCAGGGCGTGGGCCCGAGGTGGCGTCCGGCGGGGCAGGGGACGGGGAGGAGGGCGGAATCATCGCTCTCTCATACAGGTTGTTGAGAGCCCCCGCAAGCTATCAGGGGCCGGCGAGCGACACCGGTAAGATCGGCCCCGGCCCAGTTCTTCCTCTGTCTCTGCGGCTTCTCCCCATGCGTTTCCGTCCCCTGCTGGCCCTGATGCTGGCGCTGTGCCTCACCCTGGTGACCGCATGCAGCGGCGGGGCCAAGGCTGTCGACCGCTCCAGCCTCACCTACGAGGACATCCACAACACCGGCCTGGCCAACGAATGTCCCACCCTCCCCGAGAGCGCTCGCGGCTCCATCCCCCTGGAGGAGGGCAGCCGTTATCAGCTGCGTGAGATCTGCCTCCACCCCGCCGAGGTGTTCGTGAAGGGCGAACCGGTGAACAAGCGGCAGGAAGCTCAGTTTGTGGCTGGCAAGATCCTCACCCGTGCCACCTCCAGCCTCGATCAGGTGTACGGGGATCTGGAGGTGAGCGGCGACACCCTCACCTTCAAAGAACTCGGCGGCATCGACTTCCAGATCGTCACCGTGCTGCTCCCCGGCGGTGAGGAGGTGCCCTTCGCCTTCTCCAGCAAAGAGCTGCTGGCCGAAGGCAGCGGCTCTGCCCTCACCACCAGCACCGACCTGAGCGGCAGCTATCGCGTTCCCAGCTACCGCACCTCCAATTTCCTCGATCCCAAGGGCCGGGGTCTCACCACCGGCGTGGAGTACGCCCAGGGCCTGGTGGCCCTCGGTTCCGGCAACGAGGAGATCCTGCGGGAGAACATCAAGCGCTACGTGGACGGCACCGGCACGATGAACTTCTCGATCACCCGGGTGGATGCCGACACCGGCGAGTTCGCGGGCGTGTTCACCGCCATCCAGCCCTCGGACACCGACATGGGCTCGAAAGATCCGCAGGACGTGAAGATCACCGGCGATCTCTACGGCCGTCTCGAGAAGGCCTGAGCCGCGCTCGGTGGATTCCCGGGGCCCCGCGGGGGCCCTTTTTTCATGGCGCTTCTTCCCGGTGCGGGCGGCCCGTCTGGGAGAATCCCACTCCCGTTGCTGCGCGAACCGTCGCCATGTCGATCGCCCAACCCGCCGCTTCCCGCACCTCCGGGCTGATCGCTCCCCACGGGGGCAGCCTGGTGGATCTGCGGGTTGCCGCCGAGCAGCGGGAGGCCGTGCGCAGCGGGGTGGATCGCACCGTCGAGTGCAGCGACCGCAATGCCTGCGACGTGGAGCTGCTGGTGGTGGGCGGCTTCTCCCCCCTGCGGGGCTTCATGCACCAGGAGGATTACGAGGCGGTGGTGAACCAGCACCGCACCAGCAGCGGCCTGTTGTTTGGCCTGCCGATCGTCTTCGACAGCGACGCGGCGGACATCCGCGTCGGGGAGCGCCTGCTGCTCACCTACCGGGGCCAGGAGCTGGCGGTGTTCACGGTGGAGAGCCGCTGGGAGCCGGACAAGGTGAAGGAGGCCTGGGGTTGCTACGGCACCACCTCCCTGGAGCATCCCGCCGTGCGGATGATCGCCACCGAGCGCGGTCGTTTTTATTTCGGCGGCCGGGTGCAGGGCCTGGAGTTGCCGCGCCGGGTCTTCCCCTGCCGCACCCCGGCCGAGGTGCGCGCCACCCTGCCCGCCCATGAGGACGTGGTGGCCTTCCAGTGCCGCAACCCCATCCACCGGGCCCATTACGAGCTCTTCACCCGCGCCCTGCACGCCACCAACGTCAGCCAGGCGGCGGTGGTGCTGGTGCACCCCACCTGCGGCCCCACCCAGGACGACGACATCGCCGGCGAGGTGCGCTTCCAAACCTATGAGCGCCTGGCGGAGGAGGTGGACAACCCGCGCATCCGCTGGGCCTACCTGCCGTATTCCATGCACATGGCGGGGCCGCGGGAGGCCCTGCAGCACATGCTGATCCGCAAGAATTACGGCTGCACCCACTTCATCATCGGCCGGGACATGGCCGGCTGCAAGTCGTCCCGCACCGGCGACGACTTCTACGGCCCTTACCAAGCCCAGGATTTTGCCCGCGACCTGGCCCCCGAGCTGGGAATGGAGACGGTGCCCTCCCTCAACCTCGTTTACACGGAGGAGGAGGGGTACGTAACCGCCGAGCACGCCGAGGCGCGGGGGCTGCACGTGCGCAAGCTGAGCGGCACCCAGTTTCGCCAGATGCTGCGCGGCGGCGAGGAGATCCCCGAGTGGTTTGCCTTCCGCAGCGTGGTGGAGGTGCTGCGGGCTGCCGCTTGATCCCCCGCCACCGGATCCCCCACCGACGGGGGTAACATTCCTTTACTGATCTCTTCGGGGAGACCGAAACGTGAAGAAACGCTGGCGCAACGCCGGGCTCTACGTCCTGCTGGTGATCGTGTTCATCGCGGTCGGGACGGCCTTCCTGGACGGCTCCAACCGCGGCGCCGCCCCCACCCGCACCCTGCGCTACAGCGATTTTGTCGAGGCGGTTCAGTCGAATGAGGTGTCGCGCGTGCTCCTCTCCCCCGACACCGGCACCGCCCAGGTGGTGGAGAACGACGGCCAGCGCTCCACCGTCAACCTCGCCCCCGACAAGGACCTGCTCAAGCTCCTCAACGATCACAACGTCGACATCGCGGTCCAGCCCAGTCGGGAGTCGGCCCCTTGGCAGCAGGCGATCGGCAGCCTGATCTTCCCCCTGCTTCTGCTCGGCGGCCTGTTCTTCCTGCTGCGCCGTGCCCAGGGGGGTGGCGGCAACCCGGCCATGAATTTCGGCAAGAGCAAGGCGCGGGTGCAGATGGAGCCCCAAACCCAGGTGACGTTCGGGGATGTGGCCGGCATCGAGGGGGCGAAGCTCGAGCTCACCGAGGTGGTGGATTTCCTCAAAAATCCTGATCGCTTCACCGCAGTGGGCGCCAAGATTCCGAAGGGGGTGTTGCTGGTGGGCCCTCCGGGTACCGGCAAAACCCTTCTGGCCAAAGCGGTGGCGGGCGAAGCGGGCGTGCCCTTCTTCTCGATCTCCGGCTCTGAGTTTGTGGAGATGTTCGTGGGCGTGGGAGCCAGCCGGGTGCGCGATCTGTTCGAGCAGGCCAAAAAGAACGCCCCGTGCATCGTATTCATCGATGAGATCGACGCTGTCGGCCGGCAGCGCGGCGCTGGCCTGGGGGGTGGCAACGACGAACGGGAGCAGACCCTCAACCAGCTGCTCACCGAGATGGATGGCTTTGAGGGCAACACCGGCATCATCATCGTGGCGGCCACCAACCGCCCGGATGTGCTCGATGCCGCCCTTCTGCGTCCCGGCCGGTTCGACCGCCAGGTGGTGGTGGATCGCCCGGACTACGCCGGCCGGCTCCAGATCCTGGAGGTGCACGCCCGCGGCAAAACGCTCGCCAAGGATGTCGACCTCGACAAGGTGGCGCGCCGCACCCCCGGTTACACCGGTGCGGATCTGGCCAACCTGCTCAACGAAGCGGCGATTCTGGCGGCCCGCCACCAGCTCACCGAGATCTCGATGGATGAGGTGAATGACGCGATCGAGAGGGTGATGGCCGGTCCGGAGAAGAAGGATCGGGTGATGAGTGAAAAGCGCAAGCGCCTAGTGGCTTATCACGAGGCGGGCCACGCCCTGGTGGGTGCCCTGATGCCCGACTATGACCCCGTCCAGAAGATCAGCATCATTCCCCGCGGCAACGCCGGCGGTCTCACCTTCTTCACTCCCAGCGAGGAGCGGATGGAGTCGGGTCTCTATTCGCGTGCTTACCTGCAAAACCAGATGGCCGTCGCCCTCGGCGGTCGCGTTGCCGAGGAGATCGTCTACGGCGAAGACGAGGTGACCACCGGCGCCTCCAACGACCTGCAGCAGGTGGCCCGGGTGGCCCGCCAGATGGTCACGCGCTTCGGCATGAGCGATCGGCTGGGCCCCGTGGCCCTCGGCCGCTCCCAGGGCGGCATGTTCCTCGGTCGCGACATCGCTGCCGAGCGCGACTTCTCCGAGGAGACCGCCGCCGCCATCGACGAGGAGGTGGGCGAGCTGGTGGCCGGTGCCTACCGCCGCGCCACCGACGTGCTCCAGGCCAACCGACCCGTGCTCGATGAGCTGGCCGAACTGCTGGTGGAGAAGGAGACGGTGGACGCGGAGGAGCTGCAGGAGTTGCTGATCCTTCGGGATGTGAAGGTGGCGGAATACGTCTGAAGTCCATGCCCCGCCGCCTCCTCGCCCTGGCGGTGAGCCTCACCCTGGCGGCAGCACCCGTTCGGGCCGCAGCCCCGGTGGATCCCAGCGGCCGCCGCATGGCCCAGAGGCTGACCCCCGAGGAGCACGCCGCGTATGTGCAGGGGTTGGAGAGGATCGGCCTGCCGGCCGCCCCGATGGAACCCTTGGAGCCCTGGTTCATTGCGGTCACGGCCGCCACCCTTGTGTACGCCAAAGCGGGGCTGGACCCGCAGGCCGGCGCGGAGGAAGTCCTGGCCCGAGCCGCCCGCAAAGCCGGCAAGACCATCACAGCCCTGGAGACCCCGGAGGAGCAGTTCACCTTGTTCGACGTCTCGCCGGAGGCCGAGCAGCTTGCCGGCCTGCGTGAACTCCTTCATCAACCCGATGCCGCGCCGGCTCTCGTGCGGATGCTGCTGGCGCACTGGGCGCGCGGCGAGGCCGAGGAGGTGGGGCGCCTGATGAACGAGAGCCTGAAAACCCAGCCGCAAACCGCCCGCCTTCTGCTCTACGACCGAAACATCCGCTGGGTGGAACAACTCAAGCGGCGGATGGATCGCCCCGGCGTGGTGTTTGTTGCCGTGGGTGCTGGCCACCTCACCGGTGCAAACAGCGTGCTGGAACTGCTCCGCAAGGCCGGTTTCCAGGTGTTGCGGCTTCGCGACTAAGCGGTTCTCGAAGGGCCTTCAGCCCGCTCTGATCCGCAGCAAAACAAGCGGATTCGGGCCTGGCCTGGCCACGGCTCGCTGGAGATAGGGTGTATGAATCTCTGCGAAGAGTTTTGCGGCGCCCCTAAGGATCGGTTAAAATTGCTGTATTCAGGATCACTTGCCATTTTCCGCCAGGCTCTCCATGTCCTCCATCCCCGAACGCCTCAAGGCCTTTAACCAAGGCCGAGATCCTCAGCGCCTCGCTATGAAATATGCAGCGATGGCCAAGGATCCCTTTGCCTTCTTCCGGGGAACCTGCCATCTCTTTTATGAAGACTGGCCCAAAAATTCCCCCTTAGACGCCACCCCCGCTGCCTGGATCAGCGGCGATCTGCACCTGGAAAACTTTGGTAGCTACAAGGGGGATAACCGGCTGGTGTATTTCGACATCAACGATTTTGATGAGGCCGCCAAGGCGCCCGCTGCCTGGGATCTGGCCCGCATCCTGGCCAGCCTCTGGACCGCGCGCAAAGGCTTCCAGCTGGATAAGGGTCAGGCGGAATCCTTGAGCCAGATCTTTTTGGATGCCTACACTGCAGAACTCTCCCTCGGCAAGGCGCGCTGGCTGGAGCGTGCCACCGCGGAAGGCATGATCCGCGATCTGCTGAAAAGCCTGAAAAATCGCTCCCGTCTGCGCCTGATTGAGGAGCGCACAGAACCCGGCGGTGAACGCCTGCGCATCGATGGCAAGCGCACCCTCGTCGCTGATGCGGAAAGCCAGGCCAAGGTGCGCGCGATCCTGACGGAGGTGGAGGCGGTTCATGACAAGGCGAATTTCTTCCAGGTGCTTGATGTTGCTCGTCGCATTGCCGGCGTTGGTAGCTTGGGCTTGGAGCGCTACACCATTTTGGTGGATGGCAGGGGGAAAACGGAGGGGCACTTCCTGTTGGATTTGAAAGTACAACCCGGCTCTAGTCTGAAGCCCTATCTCCACCTTCCCCAACCCCCCTGGCCCCATGAAGCGGAGCGGGTGGTGGCGGTGCAAAGCCGTGGTCAGGCCATCGCCCCCGCCTTTGCCGCCCCCGTGGCCTATGCCGGTAAGTCCTACGTCTTGCGCGAGCTGATGCCCACCTCCGACAGCCTTACCTTGCAAAACTGGAACGGCAAGCTCCCCCGCCTGGAGATTGTTTTGGCCTCCATGGGCCGCCTCGTGGCATGGAGCCATCTGCGCAGCGCCAGCTGGCAGGGTGCTGCCCTGCTGGATGAATGGATCGACTTCGGCCGTCACGATTCCTGGCGCCCACCGCTACTTGACTATGCCAAAAACTATGCCAAACAGGTGAAGGCAGACTGGCAAGAGTTCGGTGAGGCTTACAAAAACGGCGAATTTCAGTAGGGAACCCCCCTGCGCTCCCCCTCTCCCGGGTCCGCTTCCCCCGTCTCCCCCGCCAGCTCCTCCAGCCCCCGCCGCAGCCGCGTCAGCCCCTCCCGCAGGATTCCCTCGGAGGTGGAGAACACCAGCCGCAGGTGTCCCGCGGCGCCGGGGCCAAACCAGCGGGGCGAGCCCGGCACCAGGGCCACCCGCTGGCGCTGCAGCAACCGCTCCACCAGCGCCTCCGGCGCCAGGCCGTGGTGGTCCACCCGGGGAAACAGCACGTAGGTGCCCTCCGGAGGGAGCACCGCCACGCCGGGCATCGTCGCCAGTTCCGCCACCGCCCGGTCGCGCTGCCGCTGCAAATGGGCCTGCCAGGCCGCCAACCAGTCGCTGGCCCCCTCCAGGGCGGCTATGGCGGCGATCTGGGAGAGGGTGGCGGCGCCGCTCATCGTGGTGTCCGCCCGGCTTGCCCGCAGCAGGGCCGCGCAGCCGGCCGCATCGGGGGCCAGCACGCAGCCCACCCGCAGGCCCGCCAGCCCGTAGTTCTTCGAAAACCCCTGCACGGTCCAGCAGCGGGCGGCCACCGCCCCATCCAGGGACCCCAGGCTGAGGAACCGGGCGGGTGGATAAATGATGTCGGCCCATATCTCGTCATTGAGGATTTGCAGGTTGTGGCGGATGGCGAAGTGCGCCAGGGTCGTGAGTTCGTCAGCCCGCAGCACCCGCCCCACCGGGTTGAGGGGATTGCACACCCCCAGGAGCCGGGTGCGGGGGGAGAGCAGCGTCTCCAGGCGCTCCAGCGCCAACGCCCCGCTCAGGGGATCCACCGGCAGGCGCCGCACGGTGCCCCCGGCGGCCTCCACCGCCGCCTGGAACAGGAAATCCACCGGATCGAACACAATCGCCTCGTCGCCGGGTTGCAACAGCAGCCGGCAGACGTGCCCCATCCCCGCCGCCGCGCTGTCCACCGCCAGGATCCGCTCGGGTCCGGTGGGGCAGCCGCGGCGCTCGCTGCAGAAGCGGGCGCAGGCCTCCCGGAACGCGGGCAGCCCCTCCGCCGGCCCGTAGCTGAACAGCCCCTCCGCCGCCTGCCGGGCGATCGCTTCGCGCACCGCTGGCGCCACCGGGAAGTCTGGATCCGCCGCCGTTAGCGGGATCACATCGGGGGGCAGGGTGGCCCAGCGCAGGTTGAAGGCCTGGCGCCGCAGGGCCGCCAGGGGCACCCGCTCGTCGCTGAAGGGATCCAGCGCCTTGGCCTCCCTCCGCCGCTGCGGCTGGAATCCCGCCAGCGGCGCTGCGGGTGGCGCGGACGCCTCGGGATCGAGGAAGAGGCGACGCAGCGCCCGGCCCTCCTCCACGATCGGCAGCAGCTCCGGCCGGCGGGTCTGGCTGTAGCGCTCCAGGGCGTCGCGGAGGGCCTCCGGATCCCGGCCATTCGTCCCCTGCAACAGCGAGCCGAGGCGCAACGCATCCTCCAGCGCCGCTGATGAACCCTGGCTGGTGAACGGCAGCATCGGGTGGGCACTGTCCCCCAACAGCACCACATTGCCCCGATGGAGCTGGAGCAGCGGATCGAGATCGGTGGTGTGCCAGAGGTGGGCGCTCACGGGGGAAAACTCCTGCAGCAGCTGGTCCAGCAGGGGATTCCACCCCCCGAAGAGGCGCCGCAGGAACGGCTGGTACTCCCCGGCGGCCGGGGCGGGGTGGCGGGCGGTGGCGAACTGGGCGTAGACCACGAGCTGCCCGTTGCGGCAGGGAAGCAACCCCATGGCCAGGCCGGCCTGCGGATCCTGGAATTTGCGGCAGCGCCCCGCCAGGCGCCGCGTCAGCGGGGCGTCGTCTGTCGACAGCACCAGCTCGGTGACCTCCTCCTGCGTCAGCCGTGCCTCCGGAAACAGGGCCTGGCGGCAGGGGGAGCCCACCCCATCGGCCGCCACGATCAGTTCGGCCCGCCAGCGCCGCCGGTCCGCGCACACCACCTGAAAGCCCCGCTCCCCATCGGCCTCCAGGCCGATGCAGCGGCCCGCCACCATCGACACGGAGGACGGCAAAGCCCCTTGCAGCAGGGCCATCAGATCCCGGCGGAGCAGCCCCAGCGAGCCGGGAATGGGGAACCGCTTCAGCGGCGCTCCGTCCTTGCGGCACAGTTCAAACGCATCGATCGGCGCGCTGGCCCGCTCCAGCCCCGCCACGCCCAGCCGGTCCAGGGCCCCCCGGCTGGAGGGGGGCAGCAGCAAACCGTGGCCTGAGCGGGTTCGCCCTAGGCGCGGTTCCAGGATGGTGCAGTGCCAACCGGTCAGCGCCAGGGAGATGGCGCTGGCCAGGCCGGCGATGCCACCGCCGACGATGACGGCTTCCGGAGGGGAGGGAACGGTCAGCATCGCTGCCTTCGGGGCGGGGGCGCTCCTCTGCGTGTGGGGAGGGAGGAACTGGGGAGAGGAGGCGGGCACGGTTCTGGGAGGGATTTCCGATTTTGCTCAAATCCATCGCCAGGCCGGTGCATCGGCAGGCAAAAAATGCAAAAAATGCATAGTTATGAAATTCTTTGCCTCCACCTGGCATGGTTAGGTGTTGTCTGTCACCAGCCGGCCGGCTTCCAGGTTGGCGATGCGGTCGGCGATGTCCAGCACTTTGTTGTCGTGGGTGACCATAACGATCGCCGAGTGCTCCTGCGCGGCCAGTTCGCGGAACAGGTTTACCACATCCCGGCCGGAGTCTTTGTCGAGCGCGGCGGTGGGCTCATCCGCCAGGAGCAGCCGCGGTGCCCCCACCAGCGCCCGGGCGATCGCCACCCGCTGCTTCTGTCCGCCGGAGAGTTTTTCGGGGTGGTAGTGGCTCCGCTCGCTCAGCCCCACCCGGGCCAGCACCTCCGCGCAGCGGGCATCCATCGCCGAGCGGCCGCGGTCGAGCCACTCCGGCTGCACCTCCAGCCCCAGGCGCACGTTCTCGAGGGCGGTGAGGTAGGGCATCAAGTTGTGAGCCTGAAAGATATAGCCAACCTTGCGACGCACCCGGGTGAGGGTGAGCTTACTTGCGTGCAGCAGTTCGGAGCCCAGCACCTGCAGCCGCCCGCTCTGGGCCGCCCTCAGGCCGCCGAGCATCGTCAGCAGGGTGGTCTTGCCGGAGCCGGACGGGCCGGTGAGGATCACGATTTCGCCGGCATGCACCGCCAGGTCGATGCCGAACAGCACCTGATGGGCGGTGCCGCCATCCTCAAACCAGTGGTCGAGCTTCTCGACCCGCACCAGCTCCTCGCCGGCCATCAGAAGATCTCGGCGGGATCGAGCCGGCGCAGCTTGGCGGTGGCCAGCCAGCCGGAGCCGGCGCTCATCACCACCGTGAAGACGAAGACCAGCAGCGCCCGCTGGCCCGACATCACCACCATCAGCGAGGTGGCGCGCTCCAGGAAGGCGTAAAGCCCGAGGGAGAGGAGCAGGCTGGGGGCAAAGGCGAGGGTGGCCAGAATCAGGGCTTCCTGCAGGATGATCGCCACCACAAAGCCGTCGTCGTAGCCCATCGCCTTGAGGGTGGCGTATTCGCCCAGATGGTCGCTCACATCAGAGTAGAGGATCTGATAGACGATAATGGCACCCACCACCAGGCCCACCAGTACCCCTAGCCCGAAGATCGTACCGAAAGAGGTATTGTGCCGCCAGTAGGCCACCTCCTTGGCCTCCAGCTCCGGGATCGTCAGCACCTGCACCGAAGGATCGAGAAAGCTGTGGAGGTTGGCCTGCACCTGGCGGGGGTCGGCGCCGGGCTCCAGCTGGATCACGCCGAGCTGGATGTCATCCGCACTTTGGTCGGGGAAGTAGTTCTTGAAATTGGTGTCGGAGGTGATCAGATTGATGTCGGCGGCGAAGGTGACCCCCATCGTGAACAGCCCTTCGATCACCGCCCGCACGCCGCGCAGTTCCGTCTCGTAGCGCCCCGTGCGCCGCACGGTCTCGGGCACCGGGCCGGCGTTGCGCTTGGAGCGGGTGTCGAAGAGCAGGCTGTCATTGCGCTGCAGCAGCAGGGGATCGGCCTCGAGCTCCGGAATGATCAGGGCCGGATTGGTGGGGGTGAGGCCGAAGAGCAGCGCCTGCTTCTGCTGGCGCGTGTCCCGGTTCAACCATTCGGTGAGACCCAGGTAGAGGGGGGTCACCGCCCGCACCCCCTGCACGCCGAGGGCCTGGCTGAGGCGGGCGCGGGGGAAGTTCAGCTGCTCACCCAGGTAGAGATAGCGGCCGCTCACCATCACCAGCTCGCCGGCGATGTGTTGCATCGGCCGCTTCTGGCTGTCGTAGAGGCCGCCGGAGAGGCCGAGCTGGAAGAACACCAGCACATTGGCGAAGGTGACGCCGGCGATCGCCGCCGCCAACCGCATCGGCCGGTGGGTGGCCTGGCGCCAGGCCAGGGGGGTGCGGCGCAGCAGGGAGAGGGGCCTCACTGCGGCAGCGCCGGTCGGGTGGGGTTGCCGGAGGCGTTGCGGCTGCCCGCCTCCAGCAGGCGCCGCTTGCGTTCCTGCTGCTGGCGCTTGAGCTCCGGGGTGAGGGGATCGAACAGCACGTTCACCTGTAGATAGTTGATGTAACTGGCGAGGGTGTTGGCTTTGGGCCCCAGGCCAATCTTCACCTCGATCACCCGGCGATCCAGATTCTCGCCGGCTTCGCCGGTGAACACCGTCTGGCGGCTCACCTGGCGGGCGACCTCCACCACCTCCCCCCGCAAGGGCTGGAACGGGAAGCCATCCGCGCTGATCGTTGCCTTCTGGCCCAGGGCGATGTTCGGCCGATCGGTTTGATACACCTCCGCGATCACCCCCATGCGGCTGCTGTCGCCGATGTCGAGGATGCCGTCATCGCCCACCTTGTCGCCGGCGTGGGCATAAATCTTGAACACGGTGCCGCCGAACGGCGCCCGAATCGTGGCCTTGGCCAGCTCGCTGCGGTTTTTGGCCAGGTCGGCGCGGCGTTGGGCCATCTCCGCCACCAGGGTCAGCCGTTCCGCCTCCGCCTCCTCGAGGTTGGCCTTGGCGGTGCTCCGAATGGTGCGGCGCCGGTCCACCAGTTCGGCGCTGGTGGCACCGTCGCGGAGCAGCTGGGCGTAGCGGCGCAGCTCCACCTCCGCCTGCTGCAGCTGGGCGCGGAACTTTTCGATCACCGCGTCCTGGCTGGTGAGCTTGCGCGCTGCCACCGTGATCGCCGCCTCCGACTGCTCGACGCTGCGCTGCAGGCTTTCGGCGCTCTCCAGGATCGCCAGGGGCTGGCCCTTCTTCACCTGGGCCCCCTCCTCCACCAGGATCTGGCGCACCGGATCGTTGGCCAGGGAGGCCGGCACCGACAGCTTGACCACCCCATCGAGGGGCTCCACCCGACCCAGGGCGGCGATGCGCCGGGGCAGGGGCGTCTGGATGCGGGCCGCTTCGGCGCGGCGCTTGGCCTGCTGCTGGCCCTGCCACCACCAGGCGCCGGCGCCGCCGGCCAGGAGCAGCAGGGCGGCGAGCAGGGAACCGATCGGGACGCTGCGGCGGGGGGAGGGCGCGGCCATCCGCGGGGATCCGGTCGTACCTGGAGGCTACCCACGGGGAAGCCCGCTGGCCGCCGCTACCGGCTGGCGGTGATGGCGATCACAAGCGGAGCCAGGGTTAAACCGCCTTTGCCCCCCTCTTAACCCGCCCGGCGCCGAGCCCTGCAACGGTGAAGCCAGTGTTAAGCCGCGCCCCATGCCCCCCCCGAGCCTCCCCACCAACCCCTGGCTGGAGCTTCTCTTCCGGGGTGCCGTGCGGCGCGCCTCCCGCGACGACCTGCCGCCGGCGCTGCGCTCCACCCCGGTGCTGGGCCGGATCGACCTCTCCACCACCGTTCCCCAGCCCCCCATCCCGAAGGAGGACCTGCAGACCGAAATCGCCGCCCTGGTGCGGGTGGGCGGCCAGAGCTTTGTGTTCGCCACCGGCGGGGGTGCCACCCTTCAGGGCGTCGAGGTCACCCAGCCGGCCGCGCCGCTGCTGGTCGGCCGCACCCCCTACGGCAGCGTCAGCCCCGCCAGCTCCGTGGCCTGGGTGTCCCAGTCGGTGGCCTCCTTCGGCACCCTGCTGGCGGTGGCCCTCTCCCCCGGCGACTACACCAGCGTTCAGGTGGGAAGCAGCGTGATGCCGGGCACGGCAGGCCGCGGCATCGTGCGTTTCTACCGCGTTCAGGCCGGCGGTGCCCTCACCTTCCTGCGGGATGTGGAGGTGGGCTATCTGCCCGATGCCATCGCCTTCAACAGCAGCGGCACCCGCCTGGTGGTGGCCAATGAGGGCGAGCCGAACAGCGACTATTCCATCGACCGGCCGGGCAGCATCGGCATCGTTTCGATCTCCGGCAGCCCCGGCGCCGAGAGCTTTGCCTACACCGATCTGGGCTTCGCCGGCCTGAGTCTGCCGAGCGGGATCCGCGTCTCGGGGCCGGCCGGCACCACCCAGGCCAACGACATCGAGCCGGAGTATGTGGCGATCAACGGCAACTATGCCTATGTGACCCTGCAGGAAAACAACGGCGTCGCCAAGGTCAACCTCACGACGCGCACGATCGAACGGATCTTCGCCCTTGGCTCGGTGGATTTCCGCAATCAGCTGGTGGACATCAGCGACCAGGACGGCGGCATCAAACCGATCCTGGGCAATAATTTTTTCGGGTTGCGCATGCCCGATGCGATCGCCCCGTTCACCCTTTACCCCAGCACCAGCGCCTTCCGCGGCAAGGATTACTTCCTCACCGCCAATGAGGGCGACGGCCGCGAGTACACGGGCTACACCGATGAGCAGCGCCGCTCCCGCCTCAAGACCCTCAAGGAACTGACCACCGCTCCCTTCACCGCCTTCGGGGCCCGCAGCGTCAGCCTGTTCGATGCGGATAGCGGCGCTCTGCTCTGGGACAGCGGCAACACCTTCCAGAGCCTGGCGATCGCCGCCCGCGTGTACGACGACAGCCGCAGCGACGACAAGGGGGTGGAGCCGGAGGGGGTGGCGGTGGGCCGCCTGAATGGCCGCACCTACGCCGTGGTGGGCATGGAGCGCACCACCACTTCGATGCTGGCGGTTTTCGATGTGAGCACGCCCGCGGCCCCCAGCTGGGTCACCAATGTGCTGCTCCCCGGCAGCCTGTCGCCGGAGGGCCTGAGCTTCGTCGATGCCCGGCAGAGCGCCACCGGCCGGGCCCAGCTGCAGGTGGCAAACGAGGTGTCGAACAGCCTCGATTGGCTGGATTTCGAGGCCCTGATCGCCACCCCCGCCGTGGCCGGTGCCGGAAGCTACGCCAGCACGATGATCAAGGATGTGGCGGGTGGTCCGAGCCTGCAGATCTCCAGCCTGCTCACCACCGGTGAGGTGACCAACGGCCTGGCCCCCGGTGCGCCGGTGTACGTAGCGCCGGGCATCTTCGATGGCATGGGGGCCTATGACAACGGCGATGGCACCTTCTCGCTGCTGGTCAACCACGAGCTGGGCAACACGGCCGGGTACCCGATGACTGTGGAGGGCCTCAATGCCGCCGTCAGCGGCGCCCGCATCAGCCGGTTTGTTGTCGCCAAGGACATCGACAGCAACCCTGCCAACGGGTATCAGCCCCGGGTGCTCTCCGGTGGCCTCGCCTACGACCGGGTGGTGAGTGCCGATCCCGCCTTTGCCAAGGGGGGCTTCAACCGGTTCTGCTCCGCCAATCTGGCCCCCGCCGGCCAGTTCGGCGGCCGCGGCTTCACCGACAGCCTCTATCTGCTCGGCGAGGAGACCACGGCGGGCCGCTTCTTCGTGCTCGATTCGCTCAGCCGGAGTCTCGTCCATGTGCCCGCCTTCGGGCTGGGCTCCTGGGAGTCGGCCTCGTTGGTGGATACGGGCCACGCCGGCACGGTGGCGGTGCTGCTCTTCGACGACTCCGGTGGGGCCCCGCTGTACCTGTGGGTGGGGCAAAAGGTGGCGGGCAGCAGCGATCTGCTGGAGCGCAACGGCATCGCCGCCAGCTGCGGCCGGCTCTACGCCTGGAAGGCGGACGGCATCCCCTCCAACCCTGACGGTCTGGCCAGCGTGGCGCTCAACACCCCGGTGGCCGGCGGCTGGGTGGAGCTGGGCAGCGGCAGCCAGATCGCGGCCCTCAGCACGGCCACCGCCCAGCGCAGCCTGGCCACCAGCCAGGGGGCGATGACCTTCACCCGCATCGAGGATGGCGATGTGAACCCGCTCAGCGGCCGCCAGGTGGTGTTCAACAGCACCGGCGGCAGCGGCACCGACCTCTACGGCGGCACCTATGTGATCGATCTGGCGGCCAGCTTTGCGGTCGACGGGCAGCTGCAGGG
This sequence comes from Cyanobium sp., assembly GCA_044376165.1. Taxonomy (GTDB): domain Bacteria; phylum Cyanobacteriota; class Cyanobacteriia; order PCC-6307; family Cyanobiaceae; genus Cyanobium. The sequence continues at coordinate 3,055 of JBIPMZ010000014.1, read as the reverse complement.
TGGCGCCACCACCACGCCGCTGCGGGTGCTGGTGGACGCCGACCGCCTCACCGGCCTGGATCGTCAGAACGGCGTGCGCAATCCAGACAACCTGGTCTGGGCGGGGGACGGCACGATCTACCTGCAGGAGGATCGCTCCCTGCCGAATGGCACCGCCAACGGTGCTTTTGGTGCCCAGGAGGCCTCGATCTGGGCGGTGGATCCGCTCACCGGCGCCACCAGCCGCTGGGCGCAGATCGATCGCAGCGCCGTGCCCAGCGTCTACGGCCAGAGCGACAGCGCCGCCAGCGACGTGGGCAACTGGGAGTCGTCTGGAATCCTCGACCTCTCCACGATCTACGGCGCCGCGCCGGGATCGCTGTTCCTGGCGAATGTCCAGGCCCACAGCCTCAGCAACGGCAATCTCATCGGCTCCAGCTACCTGGTCGAGGGCGGCCAGCTGCTCTTCTTCCAACCCACGATCCCCTGACATGGATTCCCTCGCGCGCATCCTTCCCCGACTGGTCGCTCCCCTCGGCGCCTCCCTTCTCTCCTGCCTGCCCATCGCCCCGGCCGCGGCCACGGTGAATCCGGCGCTCTTTTCCTTCACCCCGGGGGTGATCGGCGGCAACGAGGATTTCGCCGGCACGATCGGCTGGGATTTTCGTCTTGAGCGCAGCATTCAGATCGGTCAGCTCGGCTACTACGACGCCGAAGATCCCGGCTTGCTCACCAGCCATGAGGTGGGAATCTTCGACGCCAGCAGCCGTGCGCTGCTGGTGCGTGGCGTGATCCCTGCAGGCACCGCGGCGCCGCTGCACAACGGCTTCCGCTGGCTGCCCGTTCCCTCGGTCACCCTGCCGGCGGGCTCCTACGTGATCGCCGCCGTGCTGCCAGGGACGGGGGCTTCCAGCTTCGATCCCTTCGTCGCCCTGGCCAGCGACCCGATGCTGATCCCGGGGGTTGTCCTGAATGGCAAGGCCCTCAGCGGCGCCTCTTCCCCCGGCACCCTCGTGTTCCCTGACACCGACGGGGATGGCTTCGCGGGCTTCTTCGGGCCGAACTTCGCCGAGGTGCCGGCTCCCCTGCCCCTGGCCGGTGCCGCCACCGGCTTGGCTTGGAGCCGCCGCCTGCGGCGCCGGGTGCGGGGCTGAAGCTGCCTACGGTAGGGGGAGCCGCCCGCGTCCGCCTGGAGCTCGCCCCCCTGCCCGTCTCCCCCGGGGAGCTGCTCTCGCTGGTGCTGCCCGCCCTGCGCACCCCGCTGGGGGCCGTGGCCTTCGTGCCGCTTTACGCCCTGTGGGTGACCCTGCTGCTGCCGGGGGTGTGGGCGTCGATGCTGGCCGGCGCCCTGTACGGCACGGTGCTGGGCAGCGCCGTGGTGTTCCTGGGCGCCAGCCTCGGGGCGGTGGTGGTGTTCCTGCTCGGCCGCGGCTGGCTGCGGAACTGGGCGCGGCGCCGTCTGGCCGCCACCCCGAAACTGCTGGCGGTGGAGCAGGCGGTGAGCCGCGAGGGGTTGCGGCTGGTGCTGCTCACCCGCCTTTCGCCCGCCTTTCCCTTCAGCCTGCTCAACCTGGCCTATGGCCTCAGCGACGTGAGCCTGCGGGATTACGTGATCGGCCTGGTGGGCATCCTGCCCGGCACGGTGCTGTTCTGCGCCCTCGGCGCCCTGGCCGGCGATGTGGCCCGCTTCGGCTCGGTGCTCTCCGGCCAGGCCGACCCGCTCACCTGGGCGGTGCGGCTGGTGGGGATCGCCGCCACCGTGGCGGTGACCGTACAGGTGACGCAGGTGGCGCGCCGGGCGCTGGCGGAGGGAGAGGGGGAGTAGGGGGTGCGCCTTCCCCGAGCCTGAGCAGGGGCACCAGCACCTGGATCTCAGAGTGAATGAAAAGCTCACGGGAGGGTGGGTCTCGCCTTTGGAATCCTCAGGCCGGCGAGAGCTGCTTCTTCCGCCATTCCTTCGACCCCGCCGGCTGGAGCGCCGTGGGGAAAGCCGCAGAATTCAAGAGATCGTAGGTCGCAAAGACCCAGGAACCACGATGACCAATACGCTCGTTCTGCACCTTGAGCCCTGGGTCCTGGGCCCGCCCGACAGCATTGCTTACATTTTGTAGTATAATCAATGCTTATAAGCGCGTCCACCCGTCAAGCCCGGAATGGCTCCGCCTTCCGCTTTTTGGCGGCCGAAACGCCGAAGAAGGGGGTAGTATGCGGATCCGCTTGAATGCTGTTCGACCACTGGGCTGCCCGGATGTTAGTTAATTACTGGAATGCATACTGCATGCTTGGTATCTGCCCTAATATAAAAAGCCCTGCAAGTATTTTGATCTCGTGATAATGGAATTTAAACACCTAGGTTTTCTAAGTCTACTAACGGCGGTGGGCGTTATTATCTTCGCCATACAGTCAGGCTTCCTGGTTCGGAGAGTTGACCTTCCAGGTGGTGCGGGAGTCGAGTTCGACCCTCCCATCACCCGCTCCCCTGAGAGGCAAACTGAACCGTCTCCGCAGGTCGAGCCAACAGCTAGTTCAAGTTTACCAGAGCCACCTCAAACTTTAGATATCAGTGGCGCTTGGCAGGGCACTCTTTATCAGCAAAATCCAAATGGAACTATTCTGTCCTATTCCTATGGTTTGGATTTAACGCAAAATGGCAATAGTATCGGTGGAATCGCCAGGCTTCAAGTGCCACCACCTTATGGATACTACATAGTCATGAAAATTAGAGGCTCTTTCTCTCGGGATGTGCTCGATTTTGATGATAGTTCGGTGATAGCCAATGTTGCACCACCAGGATGGTTTTGGTGTCAGAAGTCAGTAAGATTAACCAGTATTGGGGCTACATTTCAAGGTACATGGACGGCATCCGGATGTGGATCTGGGCGTATAGCTCTTTCAAGATGACATCGCAATTCTTTTTAGATTAGAACTTCATGACGTGATCGAACAATTTAAATGCAGCGGATGGCTGAAAATCACTGGTGCTGAGTTCAAAGTTTCTAGCTGCTAAGTAGGTCAGTAAAATTATTTCGAGGTTAGGACGTCAGCAACTCTGATATGGTAAAGTACTTATTGCTGC
>JBIPMZ010000179.1:0-5185 GCA_044376165.1 Cyanobium sp. | reverse complement strand
TAGCCCCTGCCACAGTCACTACGAGCGTCTGGGGGTGGCCCCCGGTGCCAGCCTGCAGGAGCTGCGCCAGGCCTTCCGCGTGCTCAGCAAGCGCTACCACCCGGACACCACGAGCCTGCCCACCGCAGAGGCGGAGGAGGCCTTCCGCGAGCTGCGGCGCGCCTACAGCGTGCTGAGCGACCCCGAGGCCCGCGCCGCCTACGACCTCCGGCTCCGCCAGCCGGCTCCCCCTGCGGTGGAGGTGCCGGCCCCCCGGCGCCCGCCCGCCGCGGGCACCTCCCCTCGTCCGGCCTCCGTGCGGCGCTCCCTTTCCGGGGGCGAATGGTTCGCCCTGCTGCTGCTCGCTGTGGCGATGGTGTTCAGCCTCCTGCTGGGCATCGGGCTGGCGTGGGCGCGGGGCACCGAGCTGATGCGTCAGCCGAGCTGGGTGGCAGACCCTTCCACCACGGCCGGCCCCACCATGGCCAGCCCCACCGGGAGCCCCCCCGCCGCCTCTGCCGCGGCGGCCCCTGACGCCCCCTCCTGACCCTGCTGCCTCGCCCCGCCGCCTCGCCCCGCCCCGCTTGCCCCGCCCGATACCGCCGATGGCGACCCTGCCCCCCGAGCGCACCCCCCTCTACAACCATCCCCTGCCGGCCCTGGAGGAGTGGTTGCGCCAGCTCGGCGCCCGCCCCGACGGCCCCCACGCCGAAAGTTGGGATCTGCACCGCCCCACCTGGAGCGCCCGCATCGTCTTCGGGGTGGAAGACCTCTCCGTGCGCTGGCATCAAGATGGCCGCCAGTCGGTGCGGCAGTTTTCCTACGGCCTGCCGCGGGTGGATGTGGAGGCCGCGATCCTCGCCGGACCTTGAGCCGCCGGAAGCGCGGCGGCTTGGAGGCGGCAACCCCCGGGCCGCATCCAGCTTTGCGGGCTGCCGGGGCTCAGTCCAGGGCCGCCTCGATCGCCCGCCAGCAGCGCTCCAGCTGGGGGTCGTCGAGGCAGAGGGGCGGCAACAGGTAGACCACATCCCCCAGGGGCCGCAGGAACACCCCCTCCCCCCGCACCCGCCGCTGCAGGTCGGCGCCGGCGGGGTGGAAGTAGCTCGGCGTGTCCACCGCCAGATCGAAGGCGGCGATGCAGCCGGTGAGCCGCGGCCGGAGCACCGCCGGATGGGCGGCCAGGCGCTCCAGGTGGGGCCGGTGGCGCTCCGCCATGTCGAGGTAGCGCTGCGGGTGGGCCTCCAGCAGGTCGAGGCTGGCGACGGCGGCGGCACAGCCGAGGGGGTTGGCGGTGAAGCTGTGGCCGTGCAGAAAGGTGCGGGCGGGATCGGGGTGATGGAAGCCCTGGAACAGCGCCTCGCTGGCCAGGGTGACCCCCATCGGCAGGAAGCCGCCGGTGAGCCCCTTGGAGAGAGCCATCAGGTCGGGCTGCAGGCCGCAGGCGGTGCTGGCGAACAGCTGGCCGGTGCGGCCGAAGCCCACCAGCACCTCATCGGCGATCAGCAGCGCCCCCGCCTGGCGCACCAGCGCCTCGGCGCTGCGCAGGAAGGAGGGGCGCACCATCGCCATGCCGCCGGCCCCCTGCACCAGGGGTTCGAGGATCACCGCGGCGGTGGGGGTTTCCAGCAGCCGGGCGAGGGCGTCGAGCGCTGCGGCTTCCCGCCTCTCCACCCCGTCGTCGCCCCACCAGGTGGCGGGCCAGGGGGCGCGGGCCACCTCGAACAGCAGCGGCTCGAAGGGGGTGCTGAACAGCGAGCGCTCCCCCACCGCCATCGCACCGAAGGTGTCGCCGTGATAGGCGCCGGTGAAGGCGATCAGGCGCGGGCGGGGGATGCCGCGGTTGTGCCACCACTGCCAGGCCATCTTCAAGGCCACCTCCACCGCGGTGGAGCCGTTGTCGGAAAAGAAGAGGCGGGGCAGGCCGCTGAGGGCGGAAAGCCGCTCGGCGAGCCGCTCCGCTGGCGGATGGCAGAAGTCGGCGAAGATCACCTGCTCCAGGCGGTGGGCCTGGGCGGCGATGGCGGCGGCGATGGTGGGTTCGCCATGACCGTGCAAGGTCACCCACCAGCTGCTGATCGCGTCGATCAAGCGGCTGCCGTCGTCGAGGATCAGCTCGGCCCCCTCGCCCCGCACCGCCCGCAGCGGCGGGTCGGCCGTTGCCGCCTGGGTGAAGGGATGCCAAAGGTGCGGATGCCAACCGGGCGGGGTGTTCACCGGGAGCGCCTGACGGGCGAGAACAGCTGCCATGATGGGTGGGCGGCTGTCGTGCTGGGCCTGCGTCCGCTCCTGCCCCCCGCCACCGGAGCCGTCCGATGGTCCCCAACTTCCCCCGCAACCCTTCCCGGCGCTTCCTCTCCCCCCAAGAGGAGCCCCACCGCCTGCCCCATCGCGCTTGGGGTCCGTTCGAGGTGTTCGCCGAGGGCCAGTGGCAGGCGATCCGGGCGCAATTGGAGCGAGAGGGTTGGAGCCACACCCAGATCGAGCAGATGCACGACCAATTGCGCCAGGGCTGGCCGCTGGCGATGGCGAAGCGCAACGTATCCCAGCTCACCGGCCATTGCCCGCTGGGCGCGCGGCGCGGCGGTTGATCGGAGCGAGCCCGACGGGTTCAACCGCCGCTGGCCGGGGTTCAGCGGCAGCGTTCCCGGTTCAGCGGTTCGATCTTGGTGGCCAGGGGACCGCAGTTCACCCAGTGCACCAGCGCCATTTCGATGTCGGTGAACAGCACCAGGATGCCGGCGCACAGCCCGGCGACAGCCGCGGTGACGATCCAGTGACGCTGTGTCATGGGGCCAGGGTACGGGGGAGGGCACTGGCCAGCCACTGACGCTGCAGGGCCGCGGCGTGGAGGGGATCGAGGGGCGGCAGCTCGGCGAGCACCGGCACGCCGCCGAGCTGCTCCAAGGTGCGGGGGTTGTCGAGGTGCGGGGGGCCGTTGAGCACCAGGCCGAGCACCGTGATCCGGCGCTGGCGCAGGGCCTCCAGGGACAGCAACGTGTGGTTGAGGGTGCCCAGGCCGCTGCGGGCCACCAGCAGAACGGGGAGGTTCCAGCGGGCGATCTGATCGATCTGCAGCCAGTCGCGCCGCAGCGGCACCAACAACCCGCCGGCGGTCTCCACCACCAGCGCTCCGGGACAGACCGCCGCGTCGGGGAGGGCCAGCCGGGCCGGGTCGATCGTCACCCCCATCCGCTCGGCGGCCCAGTGGGGGGAGACGGGGGCCTGGAGGCGGTAGGCCTCGGGCAGCAGCCGTTCGGGGGGCAGATCGAGCAGGGCCTGCACCCGGCCGCTGTCGCCGCCGCCCTCGAGGCCGCTCTGCACCGGCTTCCAATACCGGGCCCCCAGACCCTGCACCACCAGAGCGGAGACCACCGTTTTGCCGACATCGGTGTCGGTGCCGCAGATCACCAGGCGCATCGGTTGCTGACCGCGTCTGCGCGCACTGTGTCGCGTCCGCCGGTCGGCTGGCTGCTGTCGGCGGAGCGCTGGGCGAGGAGGAGCAGCACCTCCCAGGTGAGGGGGGGGCCGGCGGGCCAGTGGCGCAGCAGCCGCCGCAGCTCGCCAGGGTTGAGGGGAAGGCTGCGGCTGGCCGTCGCCCCCAGGCGTTGCAGGGCTCGCAGGCTCTCCAACGCCCCCGCGCGCGCGCGGCTGAAGCGCCGCACCCGGGCTTCGTGCAAAATCAGCCCCTCCCGACAGGCCACCGCGCGCAGATCCCCGGCCCGGGGGAGGGGGAGGGCGGTGCAGGGCACCCCTGCCGCCTGCGCGGCCTGGTGCCATTGCGGGAAGCTGCCGGCGGTGGGCAGGGCCAGGGCCAGCCAGCCGCCGGGTCCAAGCTGACGACACCAGTGGCCCAGGGCAAGGGCGGGCTGCTCCAGCCACTGCAGGGCAAAGCTGGAGGCCAGCAGGGCGGCGCCGGAAAGCTCGGGCGGCAGGCCGGTGTTGAGGTCCCAGGGGCGTCGGCGGGGCAGGGGATTGCGCGCCAGCAGCTCCGGGCAGAGGTCGAGCTGCAGGGGGCTGCGGGTTGCCAGGGGGGGGCAGCGGGCGAGGAGGGCGCGGCTGAGCAAACCGCTGCCGGCGCCGAGGTCGGCGCAGGGGCCGGGCGGGAGGGGCAGGGGTTGGCAGAGACCGGCCAACCGCCAGGCCACCGCCTGCTGCAGCTGCGCTTCGCCGTCGTAGTCGGCGGCATGGCGGCCGAAACGGGCGCGCACCTGCAGGGCAAAGGCGGCGGGGGGAGGGGAGGGCATCGGCCGGGCGCGGGGCTGGGGCCTCAGGCGGAGAGGGTCCGCTCCAGCCATTCGAGCACCCGCGGGATCAGCGGAGCCTGCAGCAGGCCGTGGCCGGCCTGCGGGAAGTAGCAGAGCTCGGCGCTGGGCAGCCGTTCGCGCAGCAGGGCCCGCGCCTCCGGTTCGACGATGCCATCGGCGCCGGCCTCCACCAGCAAGACGGGGATGTCGTCGCGCCAGCCCGGGGGCATCCCCGTGCAGGCCGCCAGCCGGGCGAGGTCTTCCCGCAACCGCGCCCGCCCGAGGGGCCCCACCGGCGCGTCGGCCAGGCCGGGGGGCAGCAGGGCCCAGGGGTCGGGGGCGGCCACCCGCGCCAGGAAAGCGCCGAGCATCGCCTGGGCGCGGGCGGCGGCGGTGGCCTCGTCGGGCCCGTCCGCCAGGGCGGCCGCCATCCCCGCCAGCCCGGTGCGCACCCGCCGACCGGCGCGGCCCGGCGGCACAAAGCGGCCGAAGCTGGCCAGCAGCACCACCGCGTCCGCCGCGGCCAGCAACTCCGGCGCCAGCAGGTGCGGCCCCAGGGAGTGACCCACCACCACCCGCCGACCCGCTCCCGGCCAGGAGGGCAGCAAGAGCTCACCGCCGCCGTAGCCCCGCTCGCCGCAGCACCACAGCCAAGGACGCGCAGCGCTGGCCGCGCGCCACGGCGTCCAGTGGCTGGCGGCACCGGCCCAGCCGTGCATGGCGATCAGCTGGAGGGTGGGGGAGGACATCGGGAGCCCAGAGCGAAAAGAGGGTTCGCGGGAGAGCGATCCTGCAGCAGGGTGGCGCAGGTGCTGGTGGCACAGCAGGGGCAGACCCGATGATGCCGGCGGGGCTCCCCAGGTGCCCTGCCTTTCTGCTGGTCGCGGTGCCGAATCCGCACAACGCAGGCGATGAGCTACGGAGAGGCCTCCGCCACAAGCAGCTCCACACCTTCACATAGC
>JBIPMZ010000178.1:0-5200 GCA_044376165.1 Cyanobium sp. | reverse complement strand
CGCCCTCGCGGCGGCGGCAGCACGCCCTGCGGGAGGGTATGAGCGCCCCCCGGCCGCCGCTGCCCCCGCGACAGCGGCGCCACAAGGCCGGCACCACCGGCTTCATGCTGGCGATGCACGTGGGCGCGGTGGCGGCCCTGCTGCCCCGCTTCTGGAGCTGGCAGGGGGTGGTGCTGCTGGGGGTTCTCTATTGGATGACGGTGCTGGGGGTAACCCTGGGCCTGCATCGCCTGGTGGCGCACCGCAGCTTTGAGGCGCCGCGCTGGCTGGAGCGCACCCTTGTGCTGATGGGGGCCCTGGCCTGTCAGAGCGGACCGATCGAATGGGTGGGCCTGCACCGCCACCACCACCTCTTCTCCGACCAACCAAACGACCATCACGATGCCGCCCGCGGACTGTGGTGGGCCCACAGCGAGTGGATGCTGCACGAGATCCCGGCGCTGCGGGACATCCACCGCTTCACCGGCGACCTGGAGCGCGATCCGCTCTACCGCTGGCTCGACCGCTGGTTTCTGCTGCTGCAGCTGCCGCTCGGGGCGGCCGCCTACTGGTTCGGGGAGACGGCGGGGGTGCACGGCGGGGGCCTGGGCCTGGTGCTCTGGGCCATCCCCTTGCGCCTGGTGCTCGTGTATCACGTCACCTGGCTGGTGAACTCCGCCACCCACGCCTTCGGCTACCGCAACTTCGACTGCCCCGACCGCTCCCGCAACTGCTGGTGGGTGGCCCTGCTCACCTTCGGGGAGGGCTGGCACAACAACCACCACGCCCATCCCGCCAGCGCCCGCCACGGCCTGCGCTGGTTTGAATTCGACATCACCTGGGAGCACATCCGCCTGCTGCGGGCCCTCGGCCTGGTTCGGCGCCTGCGCCTGGCCCCCCACCCCGCTGCTGCGGGCAGGGGGATCAGGGGCCGCTGAGCTCGCGCCGGATCTCCGCCGCCAGGTCGGGGGGGGAGGAGCCAGCGCCGGCCGCCCCCGTCGCCCCCGCCGCCCGGCGGCGCAGCAGCTCCAGGAAGCGGTCGCCGGAGAGCTCCCCCTCCCCGGCGGCCCCCAGCGCCGCGAGGGTGCGCCGCAGATCCGGCAGCTCGGCCTCCAACTCGATGGCGCTGTAGTCCGCCTGGCCCGCCATCACCGCGGCGAAGCGCTCCCGGCGCTGGCGGCGATCCACCGGGTAGGCCGCCAGCAGCTGGTCGCGACAGAGGCGCCAGGGCCGGCCGGCGGTGAGGAGCAGGGCCAGGGCGGCGCTCAGGGCCGGGGCCTCCTGCTCGGACACGCGCAGATCAAAGGCGGGCGGCGGCGGCCGCAGCCCCACGAACACCTCCAGCAGATCGCCGGGACCGAGCACCCGCCCATCGGCGTCGCGCACGGGCAGGGCGGAGTCGCGCAGGGCCTCGACCAGCTCGGGGTGGCCATCGAGCAGCCGCTCGGCACGGCGGGCCTCCAACCGCCCCTGGGGGGCCTCCGCCGCCAGCCAGCCGTTGATCGCGCCGAGGGCCAGGAACACCTCCGGGCCGGGGGAGGCGAGCTTGCCGTTGCGGAGCATCGAGAGCTGGGAGTTGTGCACCCGCCCGAGATCGAGGGCCTCCGCCAGGCCCGGAAGAACCCGGTGGGACCAGCCGTTGCCGCTGTGCCAGAGGCGGATCAGATGGGCGAAGGCCACCCGGCCGGATGCGAGTCGTTCTCGATGCCCCAAATGATCGGGATCCGTATTGCTATCATCGTAACGTTCGATCCGGAGTCGGTCCTCCATGACCGCCACGCTCTCTCCCCGCCCGCCCCAGGCCTCCCGCCCCCCCGCGCCCGGCGAGATCCAGGCCCCCCACACCCGCAGTTCCGCCACGGTCAACGGCGCGGATCCCCATCGCCGCGCCCGCGCCCTGCACCAGCCCCGCGACGGCGGACAGGCCCTCCAGATCGAGCCCGGTCTCAACCTGCCGGTGATCGGCTTCATGGTCGCCGTCCATGCCCTCGCCCTGGTGGCCCTGCTGCCAGCGTTCTGGAGCGTGCAGGCCGTGGCCACCCTGCTGATCCTCTACTGGGTTACCGCCTGCCTGGGGGTCACGATCGGCTACCACCGGCTGCTGTGCCACCGCTCCTTCCGCGTGCCCCGCTGGCTGGAGAGGTTCTTCGCCACCTGCGGTGCCCTCAGCTGCCAGCACGGCCCGATCGACTGGGTGGGGCTGCACCGCCACCACCACAAGTTCTCCGATACGGACGCGGATCATCACGACAGCAACAAGGGCTTCTGGTGGAGCCACATGGGCTGGATGTTCGTCACGGTTCCGGCCCTGGCGGCCGTGCCCCGGCTCACCGGCGACCTGGCGATCGACCCCTACCACCGCTGGCTGAACCGCTGGTTCCTGCTTCTCCAGCTCCCCCTGGCCGGCCTTCTCTTCTGGATCGGCACCGTCACCGGGGCGGGCGGCTGGGCCCTGGTGCTCTGGGGCATCCCCCTGCGCCTGGCCGTTGTGTATCACGTCACCTGGTTGGTGAACTCCGCCACCCACGCCTGGGGCGACGCGGTGCATGAGAGCGGCGACCGCTCCCGCAACAACCCCTGGGTGGCCGCCCTCACCTTCGGCGAGGGCTGGCACAACAACCACCATGCCTTCCCCCACTCCGCCCGCCAGGGCTTTGGCCGCCAGATCGACCTCACCTGGCAGCACATCCGCCTGATGCGGGCCCTCGGCCTGGCCACCCAGGTGCGGGTGCCGGCGGCGGCGGATCCGGCCCAGCGCCGTTCCCGCCCCGCCCCAGCGCGGCCCGTGGCGTAGGGTGAGCGATCGCCCTTCCCGCGGGTTTCCGCAGTCTCCAGCAGTCAGGTCATGGCCAAGCGCGTCCAGGTGGTGCTGAAGCAAGATGTCTTCAGCCTCGGCAAAGATGGGGATCTGGTGGAGGTGGCGCCCGGTTACGCCCGCAACTTTCTGTTGCCCACCGGCAAAGCGGTATCCGTCACCGCTTCGGTGCTGCGCCAGGTGGAGCATCGCCGGGCCAAGGAGGCCGAGCGCCTCGCGGCCCTCAAGCAGGCGGCGATCACCTTCCGCACCGCCCTCGAGACCATCGGCCGCTTCACGGTGCGCAAGCAAACCGGCGGTGATGACGTTCTGTTCGGCACCGTCACCAACGGCGATGTGGCCGAATCGATCGAGGCGGCCACCAAGAAAGAGGTAGATCGCCGCGACATCACGGTGCCGGAGATCCATCGCACCGGCTCCTACAAGGTGCAGGTGAAGCTGCATCCGGAGGTGGTGGCCGAGGTGAACCTCGAAGTGGTCAGCCACTGAAGCCCCACCCCTCTCAGCCCCGGGCACACGCCAGATGTGGTGTGCTCGGGGTTTGTTCATGGCTGAACCCACTGCCGGTGGGGTGGGGTGTGCCTGGTCAAAACCCCGAGGCCGGGGGATGATGAAGCCCCGCTCCGCCCTTCCCCTCCTGCGAGCCCCTTCCCCAGCATGGTGAGCCTGCCGACCCAGGAAAACGGCGCCGCCGCGGAAGGGCGGGAGGCGTTGTCCCGGGGGTCTGCCAGCAGCCTGCCCGATTCCCTGCCGCCCCAAAACCTGGAGGCCGAGGAGGCGGTGCTCGGCGGCATCCTGCTCGACCCCGATGCCATCGGCCGGGTGGCCGACCTGCTGCAGCCCGAGGCCTTTTACCTCGGCGCCCACCGGGAGATCTACCGCACCGCCCTGATGCTGCATGGGCAGGGCCGACCCACCGACCTGACGGCGATGAGCGCCTGGCTGGCGGACACCGGCCACCTGGAGAAGGTGGGCGGTTCAGCGCGACTGGCGGAGCTGGTGGAGCGCACCCTCTCCACCGCCTCCATCGACCAGGTGGCGCGCCTGGTGATGGACAAATACCTGCGCCGCCAGCTGATCCGCTCCGGCAACGAGGTGATCGCCCTGGGGTTCGATCAGTCGAAGCCGATGGAGCAGGTGCTGGACGAGGCCGAGCAGAAGATCTTCGCCATCAGCCAGGAGAAGCCCAGCCAGGGCCTCACCCCCACCGCCGAGATTCTCACCAGCACCTTCGAGGAGATCGAAACCCGCTCCCAGGGCACGGCGGTGGCGGGCATCCCGGTCAACTTCTACGACCTGGACGCCATGACCCAGGGCCTGCAGCGCAGTGATCTGATCGTCATCGCAGGTCGCCCGGCGATGGGGAAGACGGCGATCACCCTCAACATCGCCCGCAACGTGGCCCAGCTGCACGATCTACCGGTTTGCGTGTTCAGCCTGGAGATGAGCAAAGAGCAGCTCACCTACCGGCTGCTGGCCATGGAGGTGGGCATCGAGAGCGGCCGGCTGCGCACCGGGCGGCTGCACGAGGAGGAATGGCCGCTGCTGGGCAACGGCATCAGCAGCCTGGCGCGGCTGCCCCTCTACATCGATGACAAGCCCAACGCCGGCGTGCTGGAGATGCGCTCCCTCTGCCGCCGCCTGATGGCCGAGCAGGGCCGCAAGCTCGGGCTGGTGGTGATCGACTACCTGCAACTGATGGAGGGCTCCGGCTCCGACAACCGCGTGCAGGAGCTCTCGCGCATCACCCGTGGCCTCAAGCAGATGGCCCGCGAGCTCGATGTGCCCGTAGTGGCCCTCTCCCAGCTCAGCCGGGGGGTTGAATCGCGCACCAACAAACGGCCGATGCTCAGCGACCTGCGGGAATCCGGCTCGATCGAACAGGACGCGGACATCGTGATGATGATCTACCGCGACGAGTACTACAACCCCGAAACCCCCGATCGCGGCATCACCGAGGTGATCGTCACCAAGCACCGCAATGGTCCGGTGGGCACCGTAAAGCTTCTGTTCGAGCCCCAATACACCCGTTTCCGCAACCTCGCGGCCTGAGTCTGCGCCGCGTTGGCCGGCCCCCCACCCGACCTGCCTCCCTGGATCCATGTTCCTGCTGCACTTCCTCGCCTCTCCCAACCCCTTCATTGGCTACGGGGTGCACGCTCTGAACCTGAGGCGGGAACTTGCCGTCCTGGCCAGCAGTGGCGCCTTCCTGCTCCAGCTCACCGACCCCACAAAGCCGGAGGAATTGAAGCAGGTCTGCAAACTGCTGGCGGACATGCCCTTCGATTTGCCGGTGCTGAACGTTCTGCTCGGCGACGGCCGCAGCTCCCACGAGGTGCTGGATCTGCTGCCGGGGCAGCGCATCACCTACACGGTTTTCGAATCCGATGTGTTGCCGGAGGGCTG
>JBIPMZ010000208.1:0-4611 GCA_044376165.1 Cyanobium sp. | reverse complement strand
AAGATATGGGACGATTCACTAATCCAACCTGGAGACAACTGGGCGCAGGAGATCGAGAAGGCCTTGGCCAGGGCAAAAATGGCCCTGCTGCTGGTGAGCCAAAAGTTTCTTGTTTCAGACTTTATCCGCAAGAAGGAGCTGCCCTCCCTTTTTCATTCGGCAGAAAATAATGGCCTGAAGATTCTTTGGGTTCCACTGCGCCCCTGCGGCTGGAAGCGCGATCCCATCATTTCTCGATACCAGAGCATCCTTAAGCAGTCAACCACGCCGCTTGAGAAAATGAGCAAAGTTGATCAAGAGCAGGCCATGGTTGATATCGCTGATGAGATTGAAGCTATTTTCCTTGGTACTTCTGGCGAGGAATTCACGCCGCGGCTTGCAGACGTTAACGGTGAAGCCCGTGCGGAGGTAGAACGGTGGCGGGGCGAGGCAGACCAATTGCGGGCTGAGCTAAACCAGTGGCAGACTGCAGCGGAACAAGCTCGAGCGGAAGCAGAGCGTTTGGCGAAAGAAAAGGAGGAATGGCAACAGAAGAGCAAAGCCAGCCCGCCGCCGCCAGTCCAAGCCGATCGCCCCAAGCCCCGAGACCCAGCTCTGATCGAGATCCGCGCTAGACGCGGCTGGTTGGTGCAGGAAGGAAATGAATGGAGAAAGCAAGAAGAGGCGATCACGGTAACCGGTTACAGGGAGGAGCTGGCCGATGGGATCGCCATCCCTATGCTGCGGATTCCGGAGGGGGAATTGCTGATGGGGTCACCCCAGCACGAAGCCGAACGACTGGATGATGAAGGCCCCCAACACCGGGTGAAGCTGCAGAGCTTTTTCCTGGGGCAGATGCCGGTGACGCAAGCCCAATGGAGGGTGGTGGCCGGCTGGCCGAAGCTGGAGTGTGAGCTAGCTCTTGACCCCTCCAGGTTTAAAGGAGCCAACCGCCCCGTGGAGCAAGTGAGCTGGGAGGAGGCGATGGAGTTTTGCCATCGTCTGCGTGAGCGCACCCAACGGCGATACACCCTTCCCAGCGAGGCGCAGTGGGAATATGCTTGCCGGGCGGGCACCACCACACCCTTTGCCTTTGGGGAGACGCTGACGCCTGAGTTGGCAAACTACGATGCCAACTTCATCTATGGATCTGGGCTTGAGGGCGTCTATCGTGAGCAGACCAATGCCTGGGGCCTTCACGATATGCACGGCAATGTGTGGGAGTGGTGCGAAGATCATTGGCATGACACCTACCAGGGTGCCCCAACGGATGGCAGCGCCTGGATGTCCGGTGGAGATACACGGAGGCTGCTGCGCGGCGGCTCTTGGGGCAACCACCCCCTGGACTGCCGTTCGGCCTTCCGCCTCAGGAACCTCCCGGTCATCCGCTATCACATTGTTGGTTTCCGCCTCTGTTGCCTCCCCCAGGACTTGATTCTTTACACTTAATCCCTTTACATCTTTACACTGGCTGTTGGCGCCGCAGGCGCCCCGATTTTTCCACAGGGGCTACTCCCTACCCCGCGGGTGCCGCCGTGCGTCTCCGCTGGCGATTTCCGGGAGTTTCTTCTAGATCCCTTGCAGCGGAAGAGTTTTAGACATGGGGGCCGAGGGGATCGAACCCACCTACGGTGAATTAGGAGTCAGCCCGGAGGCCTTGCCGTCCAATGGATCTCGGAGGAGCTGTGCCTACAGGATGCCTAACAGCGGTCGCAGCTGTGGAGCCAGGGGTCGGGGTGAGTCTGTGGTGGAAGAGCCCGAAGGGCCGATCAGAACGAAGGATTCAGACCTGGGTGGGGCTGCCCGGAATCCGCTGCCTCAGGCGGCGACTGGCTCGGAAGGCGGCGGCGGCTCCGAGAATCGGCAATGGCCCTGGAACAGAAGCGGGTGGAGGAGATGGAACGAAAGAGGCAATGGCATAGAGCTTGTCAGCATTTGTGAAATTGGCCTCAATACCCGAGGGACCAACGGCGTCAACAAAGTCAAGGAGGTAACCGGCGATATCTTGTTGACTCAATTGGAATGCAAAGAGCCTGTTATCGGAGCCAGGCGTGGCCCTGTATTCTGCTTGAAAGAGTGTCGCCAGGACTTCGCTGCCCCACCACGGCATGTCGCCGACTGGGAGATCGGCGAATTTGCTTTGATTGTTGTCGTAGTCACCAGTAGAAGATGAAATCTCCCATTGATTCTCCTCGACCGTGACCAACACCGCCCGCACAGGATTGGCCTGTAACAAGAGACCACCAGAAATGGCTTGTGTCAGTCCGGGAATTGACCCACTGTGGAAAGTTCCGTCATCCCGGCCGCGCTCCGCAGGCGACAGCCGCCCGCCCTCGCCATCCAGCCCGCGCAGACCCAGGCCAGCACTCGCGCATCTCTGGCTACGTGGGGGTGAGTGTCCACCGTGCGGGCATGGTCCCCCCTGTGCCCAGCCCCGGGGAGCTGACCATCGCTCACCGGCAGCCTGACCCTCTTCAGGGCGCAGTCAAGGGCAGCACTGGCCAGAAGCTTCCATCACCCCCCTGAACGCTTACCTTGTATCCGCCCCTTTTCTCCGGCCTTGATCGCGTTGAGGAATAATTCTCTGCTTCCCAAATCGCCGAGGGAATTTAGGCTTGCTTCTGCTATTTCTTCGGGAAATGATGGACTCCCTGGTGCCCACAGCTCACAGCTATCGCTGTTGTCCTCGTAGTAAGAGGCGTTGCAAGTGACGCGCATTTCCTTGTCGAGGCCGGGTTGGGTCCAGGCGAAGTCATAGGCACCGATCGGGCGGGCACTGCAGCCGGGTGGCAACAAGGCCGGTTGCCTGAGAATGGCTTCCAGATCAGCCAGGGTGAGCGGTGAGGGCTGCAGGGTGTTCACCACATCACGGATGGCATCAAGGTCCTGGAGGACGTCATCAAGGTCCAGACCCTTGATCTCAGGTTCCTGCTCCACAGCCGCCACGGCGGATGCCCGTGCCTTCTCCCGCTGATCACGGCTGACGAGGGTGGCCTGGGAGATGGAGCTGGAAGCCTTGGCCAGGATCGGCTGGAGCTTGCCCACCACCTGCTCGAACATCGCGATTCGGCCCTTGAGCGCCCGGTACACATCGGCCTCGACGGTGCCATCGAGATGCAGGTTGACGATCTGCATCTGCTCGTGGGTCTGGCCGATGCGGTCGATACGGCCGATGCGCTGCTCCACGCGCATTGGGTTCCAGGGCATGTCGTAGTTGATCAGGGCACCACAGAACTGGAAGTTCAAGCCTTCAGCTGCCGCATCCGTGCAGAGCAGGATCTCGGCATCACCTTCCTTGAAGCGGCGTTTTGTGGCCTCGCGGTTCAGGGTCTCCCATACCCCGCCCTTCTCCAGAATCTCGCCACCGCGACCGGTGAAGGCCATCAGGCTGGTGCGCCCTGCGCCGATCAGCAGCTCCTTGAGGGCATCGACGGTGTCGGTGTACTGGGAGAAGACGATCACCCGCTTGTAGCCCTGGGCCTGCAGTTGCTCGATGGCCTTGAGGAACTCGGTCCCCTTGCTGTCGTGGCCGACCAGGGGCCTGGCCTGATCGAGCAGCACGCCGATGGCGTCGAGTTCGTCCTGGAGCGAGGCCTCCTGGAAGGCGCTCTGCATACCCTCCAGATCGAACGTCTGCTCTTCGCTGATGTCGTCGTCTTCTGCGGCTGCAGCGTCTTCCTCCAGCTGCTGCTGCTGGCCGGCCAGGCGCTTTTCCAAGGTGGAGAGCAGGGCGGCCACGCCGCTGGCGAGGCGGCGGCGGTAGATCGTCATCACGAAGCCCACCGCCGATTTCTTCTGACCCGTTGCCTGGGCGTACTGGGTGGAGATGAAGTCCTCCACGGCGTCATACAGCGCCCGCTCCTGCGGCGTGCTCTCCAGGAAGCGGTCGTCCACATGTCGGGTGCCGATGGCCAGATCCATCGATCCGTGCTGTTTGTAGGCCCGCAGCAGGTAGCGGCTGTGGCGGGAAATCAGCCCTTGCACCGGGGTCCAGCGTTTGGCCAGGGCGAGGGAGGCCTGGCGGATCTCGACGCTGAGATTGCGGCGGGAGAGGGGGTCGGTGTCGTTGAGGGCGCGCAGGGCCTTGCGTTTGCGGAGTGGCGAACGCCGCAGGTCTTCCGGCATGGCATTGCCCGGTGCCTCGCCAAACGCCGACACGCTGCTGCGCCACAGCCCAGCCAGGTAGGCCAGGGTGGCCTCATCCGGGTTCTCCTTCTCCACCCACTCGAAGAACTTCTCGAAGGCGTCTTCGGTCCACTCGGGGGGCATGCCCAGCAGGTCGAGCAGGTCCCATACCTCCAGCTCACTCACCTGCATCGGTGTGGCGGTGAGTAGCAGCAAGCCGTTGGTGCGGTGGCGCAGCTGCTGCATGAGCTGCATCAGGGTGTTGGGAAGAAGGCGCTCGCCGCCGCTGCTGCAGTTCTCCCGACGGGTGCGGGCGTGGTGGGCTTCATCGAGCACCACCAGGTCGTAGGGCTCGGCCTCCAGCAGATCTTTGTGGCGGTCGCGCCGCCGCATCAGGTGGCTGGAAACGAGCACGAAGGGTTCTGCGGTCCAGGTGCTTCGGTCAACTGGTCGGGTTTCACCTCCTGGCCGCAGACAGGTTTCCTGCCACACCAAGGCCTTGCCGTT
>JBIPMZ010000177.1:0-5248 GCA_044376165.1 Cyanobium sp. | reverse complement strand
GAAATTACTGAAGAGGAGAAGGGTGTCCGCTTCCGCCGAGACACGATGGCGGAGCTGCTCTCCTACGCCATCGGCTGCATGATGGGCCGCTATAGCCTTGATCAGCCGGGTCTGATCCTCGCTGACTCACGCGATAGCCAGGTCGCCCAACTCGCCGCCTACGAAGCCAAAGTCGGCAAGCCCCTGAGCGAGGTCCAGTTCAAGCCTGACCCTGACGGCATCCTCCCCGTCCTCGATGGCGAATGGTTTGAAGACGACATCGTCGCCCGCACCCGCGAGTTCCTGGCCGTCACCTTTCCCGAGAGCAGCGTCGCCGAAAATCTGCGCTTCATCGAAGACTCGATCGGCAAGGACATCCGCAAATACTTCTGCAGCGAGTTCTACAAAGATCACCTGCAGACCTACAAGAAGCGACCCATCTACTGGTTGGTGCAGAGCCCCAAGAAAGGCTTCGCCTGCCTGATCTACCTGCATCGCTACACCAAGGACACCCTCAATCAGGTTCTCAATAACTACTTCCGGCCCTACCTGCAGAAGCTGGAAGCCCGCCTAGCCCAGCTCGGCCTCGATCAGCTTAACGACGACCTGCCTGCCCGCGAGCGCACCGCAGCTCGCAAGGAGGCCGAGAAGATCACCAAGGTGCTCAAGGAATGCCAGGCCTGGGAGCAGGACGCTTTGCTGCCCCTGGCCCAGCAGCGCATCGAGCTTGATCTCGACGACGGCGTGAAGGTGAACTACCTCAAGCTCCAGGATGTGCTGGCGACGATCCCTGGCCTGGCGGCGAAGGAGGACTAAGGAAAGTTCCCATGACCCGAACCCCTGATCCAACGAACCGTATTCACGAGAGCCTCGACACCGCTCTCGCCCGCAAGCGCGTCGTGATCTGGTACGATCCGAACGGCGAATGGGCTTCGGAGTTTGACGACTACCAACCCCCTCAGGCCGAAAAGCTGCGGGTGGAAGGCAACGAGTTTTCGGTGAAGGTGCAGCTCAGCCGTGCCCCCCTGGAGCAGCGCTTCCTCCTCTACATCCCCTCCGCCAAGCCACCAGAATCCGAAAACTGGCTCCTAGACCTGCTGTTGGCCGGCCATGAGTTCACCGCTGATCGCGCCTCGCTCGACATCCAGGACGCCGGTCTCACGCTGGAGTTCAAGGAGCTGGCCCAGCAGCACAAAGCCTTCTTTCGTTCCCCGCTCCGCACTACCAAGCTCAAAGAGCTGCTGCGCCCAAACGACGACGAGGCGGCTGTGCGACTTAAAATGCTCGCCGTTCTGGCCAAACAACAGCCGGATATCGACAAGCTGCTGCTCCATGCCTTCAGCCAGCTGGATCCGGCGGATCCCGATGGGGAAGACCCCGTCGAGGCCCTTTATGGCAGCCATCAGCTGAGCCGCCACTTCTGGAACGCTGTCGCCGAGAAGTTTGGCTATGCCACCCCGGAGCCCAACCTGCGTGACTTTGCGGTGGCTCTGTTCAACAGCGTCAGCAGCATCGGCGCCTCCGCCGGCCTGCAGCCCCACGCACGCGTGTTCCTCAGCATCTGGAAGGACAGCCTCAGTGCCCGTGGCGCGTTTGAGCGCTGGAGCGACCATCTCGCCGGCGTGCTGCGGGTGGAAGACCAGCTCAATGAGGCTCCAGACAGCTACGACCCCGGCGATGACGACAGCTACGAGCTGATCGAACGCTTCCTCCTCAGCCGTCTGTTGCGGCGCTTCATGGGGGATGGGCCCGATGCCCCCTTGTTGGAGGCCATCCGCAACCGCAAGTTGTCCTGTTGGTTCGAGAAGCACCAACATGGCTATCTCGCCCTGGACCAGGCGATCACCTTCCGGGCGCTGCTGGCCAAAGCGGATCTGGCGGTGCCCAGCTTCGAGGATGGGCTGCAGCGCTACTGCACCGGCTGGTGGCGGCTGGATCAAGCCTACCGCCGCTGCATCTTTCACGCCCGCACCTATCAGCAACCCGGGCTGCTCAAGCCGCTGCGCGACTGGCTGGAGGCTCAGTACGTAAACAACGTTCTCTTACCCCTTACCAACCACTGGAGCGATCAGGTAAGCCGCCTCGACAGCTGGAGCTCCCAGCACCTGGCACGACAGAGGGAGTTCCACATGCGCTTCGTGCATGCACCGCTCTCCTCCAAGGGTCTCAAGCGCCTGTTTGTGGTGATCTCCGACGCCCTGCGTTACGAAGCTGCCCGCGAATTCGCTGATCGCCTCAACGGCCAGGCGGGCAAGGGCTGGCAGGCCGAAGTTGACGCCCTGCTCGGTGCCTTGCCCTCCTACACCCAGCTGGGGATGGCCTCCTTGCTGCCCGGCGCCCAGCTAAGCCTCAACCCCGCGCTCAGCACCGCCTTTGTGGATGGCCAGAGCGCCTCGGGCACCGACAACCGCGAAAAGATCCTCAAAGCCCACAGCAACGGCCGTGCCAAGGCGATCAAAGCGGAGGACTTCCTCAACCTCGCCACCAGCCGGGAGGGTGCCGAACTCATCAGGGATCATGATCTGATCGTGATCTACCACAACCGCATCGACCGGATCGGCGACCAGCGCGAAAGCGAGGCGGACACCACCCAGGCCGTAGCGCAGACCTTCGACGAGCTGGAGTTGATCTTGGCCAAGATCGCCAGCCTCAAGGGCAGCCAAGCCGTCATCACCGCTGACCACGGCTTCCTCTTCCAGCAGGAGCCAGTCGATGCCAACGACCGCTCCGCCTACCCTGCCGCCAAAGAACTCACCTTCAAGAACCGCCGCTTTGCCCTGGGCACCGGCATCAAGCCAAACCCTGGCCAGAAGGTCTTCACGGCCGCCCAGCTGGGCCTCGTCGGCACCTGGCAGGCGGTCTTCCCCCTCGGGCTTGATCGCTTCCCCCTGAAGGGCTCGGGCTCACGCTTCGTGCATGGCGGCACCTCCCTTCAGGAGGTGGTGGTGCCCGTGATCAAGCTCAAACGGGAACGCAAGGACCAAAGCCGGGTGGTGGAAGCCGAGCTGTTGCGAGTTCCCGCAAAGATCACCACGGGCAAGCTGTCCTTCGGGCTGTTCCAGTTGGAGCCAGTGGAACCCCGCAAGCGTTTGCCCCTGCAGCTCCGCCTGGGTCTCTACGCCAAGGTGGATGGCGCCCTGCTCTGCCCCCATCGCACCATCCGGCTCGACTCCAGGGCCCAAGAGGCCCGGGAGCGGGAGCAGCCGGTGATCCTCGAGCTCTCCAACACCGCGGTCCACTACAACAACCAGACCCTGGAACTGCGCCTGGAGCAGCTGCTGGAGGGTGTGTCCACCCCCATCCCGTACAAGACTGTGGAGCTGAAGCTCCAGCGGCCCTTCGGCAGCGACTTCGACGACTTCTGATCCTCCCCATGGTCACCCGTACTGCCCCTGCGGCCCAGAGCCCCCTCGATCAGAAGATCCTTGACCATTTCCCCGGCATGGTTGTCCGCAAAGACCTCACCACCGGGCTCAAGCAGAACGCGGTGGTTCCCACCTATGTTCTCGAGTACCTGCTCGGGCAACATTGCGCCACCGATGATCCCCTTCTGATTCAAGATGGACTGGATTCGGTGCGCCGCATCCTCGCCAAACACTATGTACACCGCAACCAGGCGGAACTGATTAAGTCCACCATCAAAGACAAAGGAAGCCACAAGGTAATCGACAAGATCACCGTTACCTTCAACGACAAGGCTGGCTTCCATGAGGTCGAGTTCACCAATCTCGGAATCAAGAAGGTTCCCATCGAAGATTCCTACGTCAAGCGCTATCCCAAGCTGCTCGTCGGTGGAATCTGGGCCATCACCGATGTCGAGTACGAGCTCCCGGTCGATCCGAAGGCCAGCCCCTGGCAGATTGCAGGGGTCAAGCCGATCCAGGTGGCTGGCGTCGATCTCGACGAGTTCCTCAAGGCGCGGGCGCAGTTCACCACCGATGAGTGGATGGACGTACTCATGCAGAGCGTGGGCTTCAATCCGGAACCGTTCACACGCCGCGGCAAACTGCTCACCCTGATCCGCCTGATCCCCTTCTGCGAGCGCAATTATAATCTTCTAGAATTAGGACCTAAAGGCACCGGCAAATCCCATGTCTATGCTGAGTTCTCGCCCCATGGCATGTTGATCTCTGGATCGGAGGTCACCGCACCCAAGCTGTTCGTTAGCAATGCCAGCGGCAAGATCGGCCTGGTGGGCTATTGGGATTGTATCTGTTTTGATGAATTTGCCGGCAAAGATAAAAAGGTGGACAAAACGCTGGTGGATATCATGAAGAACTACATGGCCAACCGCACCTTCTCCCGTGGCATTGAGCAGCTCTCGGCTGAGGCTTCAATGGTGTTCATGGGCAATACTCAGAAGTCGGTTGCCTACATGCTAAAGCACTCCCATTTCTATGAGCCCCTACCGGATAAGTACATCGATTCGGCCTTTCTCGATCGCATCCATGCCTTCAACCCAGGCTGGGAGGTGCAGCCCGTACGGCATGAGCTGTTCTGCAACGGCTATGGCTTCGTGGTGGATTACATCGCTGAAGTGCTCAAGCACCTACGTACAGAAGACTTCACCGGTCTCTACAAGCCCCACTTCGAAATCAGCTCTGAGGTTTCCACCCGTGACCAAACCGGCTTTGAGAAAACATTCTCCGGTCTGATGAAGATCCTGCACCCCAATGGTGAGGCCACAGTGGAGGAGATCGGCGAGCTGCTGCAGTTCGCCATGGAATGCCGGCGCCGTGTACGCGAGCAGATCCTGCGCATCGATTCCACCTTCAAGCCCAATGACTTTGCCTATCGCAATCTGCAGAGCGGCTCCGTCGTGACGGTGCTCACCCCTGAGGAGCAGCAGTTCCCAGCCTTTGCCAGCCTTCGCCCTGCCCGTGATCTGAACGGGAGCGCAAAGGACGAGGCCAATGGTCAGCAACACTCTCAAAAGCTGAAGCCCGCGGAGCCGGCCACCCCGGATCCCTCCGCCCCTGACACCGGCCTTCGGGAGTGGCATCTGCTCGTACCTGAAAACACAAAGGGCTGGAGCTACCGGCGTCTTTTCGCCGATTACCTCAGTGGATGCACCGGCATTATCATCCGTGATCCCTACATACGTGTCTTCCATCAAGTGCGCAATCTGGTGGAATTCTTGCGAATGGTGAATGAGATCACGCCCGTTGGCGATGAGGTTTCTGTTCACCTCATCACCGGCTCCGATCAGGAGAGCATGGAAAAGCAAGTGGAAAACCTTGGGCTCGTGCAGGATTCTTTCGCGGGAACC
>JBIPMZ010000176.1:0-5266 GCA_044376165.1 Cyanobium sp. | reverse complement strand
GGCCGGGTCAAGACCCTGCACCCGCGCATCCATGGCGGCATCCTGGCCCGCCGCGACGACCCCGCCCACCAGGCTGAACTGGAGGCTCAGGCGATCGACGCCATCGACGTGGTGGTGGTGAACCTCTACCCCTTCGTGCGCACGGTGGCCGATCCCGCGGTGGACTGGCAGACGGCGATCGAGACGATCGACATCGGCGGCCCGGCGATGGTGCGCGCCGCCGCCAAGAATCACGCCGATGTGGCGGTGCTCACCGATCCCGAGCAATACGAAGGGTTCCTGGCCGCCCTGGCCGCCGGGGGCCTCACCCTCGAGTGGCGCCGCCGTCTGGCCCTGGCCGCCTTCCGCCACACGGCCCGCTACGACGCCGCGATCGCCGCCTGGCTGGGCAGCCGCCTCGCGGCGGAGGACGCAACCGCCGGGGCGGAGCCGGCGCCGCTGCAGGTGAGCCTGCCCGCCCTCCACCGCTTGCGCTACGGCGAAAACCCCCACCAGGCCGCGATCTGGTACGGCCAGGCGGGGGTGGGCTGGGGCGCCGCGCAGCAGCTGCAGGGCAAGGAGCTCAGCTACAACAACCTCCTCGACCTTGAAGCCGCCCTCGCCACGGTGCGGGAATTCGGCTACGGGCCCGGCGCCGAGCCCGCCGCCGTGGTGATCAAGCACACCAATCCCTGCGGCGTCGCCACCGGCGGCGATGGCCCCGCGGCCCTGCAACGCGCCCTCGACGCAGACCGGCTGTCGGCCTTCGGCGGCATCGTCGCCCTCAACGCGCCGCTGGAGGCCGCGGCGGCCCAGCAGCTCACCAGCCTTTTCCTCGAGTGTGTGGTGGCGCCGGCGGTGACGCCGGAGGCTCGGGAGATCCTTTCCGCCAAGGCCAATCTGCGGGTGCTCGCGCTCCCCCCCGAGGCGATGGCGGGGGCAGGGGCGGAGCGGCGACAGCTGCGCAGCCTCCTCGGCGGCGTGCTCGCCCAAGACCTGGACGACCAAGCCGTGGAGCCCGCCGCCTGGACCGTCGCCAGCCAGCGGCAGCCGGAGGAGGGGGAGCTGCGCGATCTCCTCTTCGCCTGGAAACTGGTGCGCCACGTGCGCTCCAACGCGATCGTCGTGGCCCGGGACGGCACCAGCCTGGGCATCGGCGCCGGCCAGACCAACCGGGTGGGCTCGGCCCAGCTGGCCCTGGCGGCCGCCGGGGAGAAGGCCCCGGGCGCCGTGCTGGCCAGCGACGGCTTCTTCCCCTTCGA
Organism: Cyanobium sp.; assembly: GCA_044376165.1. Taxonomy (GTDB): domain Bacteria; phylum Cyanobacteriota; class Cyanobacteriia; order PCC-6307; family Cyanobiaceae; genus Cyanobium. Next base: position 4,025 of record JBIPMZ010000176.1, on the reverse strand, counting down.
CGACACCGTGCGCCTGGCGGCCAGCCACGGCATCACCGCCGTGATCCACCCCGGCGGCAGCCTGCGCGATGGCGACTCGATCCGCGCCTGCGACGAGCTGGGGCTGGCGATGCTGATCACCGGCCGACGCCACTTTCTTCACTGAGCCGTCCTAGTTTCACCAGGCCGACCGCTGCCCCCATGGCCCTCGCGATCCCCACCCCGCTGCCCCTGCCCCTCAGCTTTCTGCATCCCCTGCTGATGTGGGTGCTGCTGGGCCTTTCGATCCAGGCGATGGTGCTCGGCATCAAGGCGAAGAAGATCCGCACCGCTCCGGCCGAGGAGCGCAAAGAGTTGATCAAGGGTCAGTTCGCCCGACGCCATTTTCAATCGGGGAGCCTCCTGCTGGCCCTGATGACCCTCGGCACCGTCGGCGGCCTGGCCGTCACCTATCTAAACAACGGCAAGCTGTTCGTCGGGGCCCATCTGCTGGTGGCCCTGGGGATGCTGAGCCTGATCGCCATCGCCGCCTCCCTGGCCCCCCTGATGCAGGCCGGGCGCGTCTGGGCTCGCAAGATTCATGTGGGCCTCAACATGCTGCTGATGACCCTCTTTCTCTGGCAGGCCGTCACCGGCATGCAGATCGTCAACAAGCTGCTTCAACCGCCAGCCGCCTAATCAAGCGCGGTGCGGCCCAGGCCGGTCGGCTCAAAACCGCGCCTGGCGACGCGGCGGGCAGGGGATGCCATGGCTGGCATGGAAATCTTCTTGCACCTTCCAGGTGAGGCGACGGGAAATCTGGCGCACGATCTGCCGCAGCAGCCGGTCGCCGCTGTTTTGCACCAGGGGCTCCGGCAGGAGGGAGATCATCCCCGGCAAGCGGATCCACACCTGCAGGTCGAGCTCCCAGCGCACCAAGGTGTGGGCCATCAGCTCATCCACATCCTCCCGGGAGAGAGCAGGCTCATCTTCTCCCGGCTCGTCCAGTCGCAGGCTGGCGTTGAACTCCACGTCATACAACCCCGCCAACAGCGCGTCGGCGTCCGGCACCGGGGCCGTGAGGATGCGGTAGATGCCGGCGTCCTGGGGCAGCAACTCCAAGCCGATGGTGGGCTCCACCTCGAAGCCGAAGTTGCCGAAGCGGCCCAGGGTCAGCACGTAGCCGTTCCGGCCGAGGGGCGAGGCCGTCATCGGGGCGGCGCAGCGCTGGAACCAACCCTCGTGGCGATCGAGATACGCCTCCACCACCGGCGCGGGGGAGCGCATTTCCATGAGGTCGGCAAAGCGGCTGCCGTAGCGGCGCACCCGGGGATCCTCAGTCCCCCGCAACGGTACGGACGGCCCCGGATCGGCAAGCCGGGGGAGCCCGGAAGGGGGCTGCGCAGAAGGTGGGGGCGTGCTCTCGGTCAGGAGGGACGAAAGCGAAAGGGACAAGGGTGGGGAGCGAGCAGAACGACGGGGTGGGCCCGGGGCGGGACAGGGTGAAATGTAAAGCCAGGACCGTCGGCGCTCAGCCGCCGCTGAGCTCGATCAGCCGACGGATCACGTCCTCCACCACCCGATCGGGGGTGGAGGCGCCGGAGGTGATGCCCACCCGAATCGGTCCGTCGGGCAGGAACGGCGCGACCGTTTCGAGCTCGCCGCCCAGGGGCTTGTGCTCGATGCGGTTGCCCGGACCGATGCGCTCCGGCGTGTCGATGTGAAAGGAGGGGGTGCCGCGGCTAACGGCGATCTCTTGCAGGTGGGTGGTGTTGGAGGAGTTGAAGCCGCCGATCACCACCAACCGATCCAGCGGTTCGTCCACCAGGGCGAACATGGCGTCCTGACGCTCCTGGGTGGCATCGCAGATCGTGTTGAACGCCAGGAAGTGCTGGTTTAAATCCACCGGCCCGTATCGCTCCAGCATCGTGCGCTCAAACAGCCGGCCGATCTCCTCGGTTTCGTTTTTGAGCATCGTCGTCTGATTGGCGACCCCCACCCGCACCAGGTCGCGGTCGGGATCGAAGGCGGGGGAGCAGGCGCTGGCGAAGCGGGCCATGAAGGTCTCCCGGTCGCCCCGGCCGAGGATGTAATCGCACACCAGCTGGGCCTCGGCCAGGTCGAGCACCACCAGATAGGTGCCGGCGAACGAGCTTGTCGCCAGCGTCTCCTCATGCTTCACCTTGCCATGGATGATCGAGGTGAAGGAATGCTTCTTGTGCTTCTCCACGGTGTTCCACACCTTCGAAACCCAGGGGCAGGTGGTATCCACGATGTGGCAGCCACGCTCGCTGAGCAGTTGCATCTCCTGAACCGTGGCGCCGAAGGCGGGCAGGATCACCACATCGCCTTGGGTTACCTCCGAGAAGTCCTTGAAACCGGCCTCGACGGAGATGAAATGCACATCCATCTCGCGCAGGTGCGCATTCACCGAGGGGTTGTGGATGATCTCGTTGGTGATCCAGATCCGCTCGTTCGGGTAGTGGCGACGGGTCTCGTAGGCCATCGCCACGGCCCGCTCCACCCCCCAACAAAAGCCGAAGGCCTCCGCCAGCCGCACCGTCAGACGCCCCGCCCGGAGCTCGTGGCCGTTGGACCGCAGGGTGGCGATCAGCTCGCTCTGGTAAGCGGTCTGCAGGCTGCCGGAGACCTCCTCGCCCAGGCCGAAGCCGCGGCGGTTGTACCGCTCCGAATGGTGCAGGCTGCGCTTGAAGGAACGGGTGTCCAAGGCGGCACGGTCGAACCGCTCCGACTTTATGGGGAGCCGCCCCCGGGCTGGCGGCTCCTCCCCTCAGGGCTGGCGATCCAGCACCTCCGCCAGGCCCAGCCAGCACACCCCCTCGGCGGCGAAGGCATAGCGGCAGGGGAGCACCTCCACACCGGCGGCCCGCGCCCGCCGGAACAGCTCCCCGTAGCGGGGGTCCGCCCGATCCCCGGGCGCGAAACGGGTGGCATCCGCACGGCTGATGCAGGGGATCAGCACCGCCCGGGCCTCCGGCAGCAGGGCTTCCAGCTCCTGCAGGTGCTTTTGGCCCCGCACGGTGACGGTGTCCGGGAACAGGGCCAGGTCTTCCTCCGTCCAGGTGGTGTTCTTCACCTCCACGAAGATCGGCCGCGGATCGGCCGCCCCCTCCGCCGGCGTCAGCCGCAGGTCGATGCGGCTGCGCCCCGCCTCGCCGTAGGGCACCTCCGCCCGGATCGCGCCCACCGCTCCCAACCAGGGCTCCAGGCAGCCGGCCTCGATCGTGGCCCGCACCAGCCGGTTGGGCAGGGCGGTGTTGACGCCCACCCACACCGCCTCCCCGCCGCAGCCGGGCACCTCCGCCTGCTCCCAGGTCCAGGCGAGCTTGCGGGCGGGGGAGGGGTCGTGGCGTAGCCGCACCCGGCCGCCGGGATGGAGCACACCGGTCATCGGGCCGGTGTTGGCGCAGTGGACCGTCACCTCGCGGCCATCGGCCAAAACGACATCGGCCAGGAAGCGCTTGTAGCGCCGCAGCAACACCCCCTCCACCAGGGGGCCCGGCTGGAGCACGGCGCGCCCCGACGGCGCACGACGGGGCTGGGGCATCGCGGGCGCACGGAAACACGGCGGCCATACTGCCCTGCACTCCGTCGGGGCCCAGCCCCGGACCGCATGGCCCGCTCCCTGCGTCGCATCGCCCTGATCGTGGCGGTGGCCACGGCCCTCTCGAAAGTGGCGGGCCTGGTGCGCCAGCAGGTGATCGCCGCCGCCTTCGGCGTCGGCGCCGCCTACGACGCCTTCAACTACGCCTACGTACTGCCCGGCTTCCTGCTGATCCTGCTGGGGGGCATCAACGGACCGTTCCACAGCGCCATGGTGAGCGTCCTGGCTCGCCGTCCCCGGGCGGAGGGGGCGCATGTCCTGGCGGCGATCAACACGATCGTCGGCGCCGGCCTGCTGGTGACCACCCTGCTGCTGCTGGCCGGAGCGGATCCGCTGATCAGCCTGGTGGGACCCGCCCTCGATGCCGAACGCCATGCGATCGCCGTGGAGCAGCTGCGCTGGATGGCGCCGATGGCCCTGTTCGCCGGCCTGATCGGCCTCG
>JBIPMZ010000175.1:0-5268 GCA_044376165.1 Cyanobium sp. | reverse complement strand
TGCGAAAACCTTAGGTCACCGAAATCTCCCATGTCTTCCCTCTTCCGAGTTAGTGCCCTTTGCGCTTTGCTTGCGGCGCCAATTTTTTTCTCGGTCTCTCCCAGTCGCGCTGCCTGCACGCGCACAGTAAATGGTAATATTTGCGCTTTGTTTGATCCAACTTCAGTCACCACCGTTGTGGAAACTGGTGGTTTTACTGGATCTGCTATGTCTGCAAATAACGTTACAAGGGCCAGAGTCAGATTTGCCGTTAATGGAAGCTGGGCTCTGCCTGTAACAATCAGTGGCATACAGATTACCGGTCCAGGAATTAATGCAGGTACACCTCTTTCCTTTAATGATGTTTCCCCGGCGGCAAATAATACTTATGTCATGACAAACCACGTTAATTTGGATACTCCAATCATGGATTGGAGCTGGACATCTACGAGGCTTTCCTTCACTATTCCCGCTAATGTTGCTAATATTCCAATCGGTGGGAACCCAGTAGACTGGTCGTCGATCTCAGCAATTGTTCAGTATTCCAACGATCTCGGTCCTGATAATTCTGACGTTCTAAACTCCAGTCGTTTGCAATTCACCGCGAGCAATCCCGCACCGGCCCCTTTGCCCATCTTAGGTGCTGCTTCAGCCTTTACTCTATCTCGACGCTTGCGTAGGCGGATTTCTAAATCAGCATGAGATATGGTGGTGTACAACTTTACTCGGCATCCTATAATCTAGTATATTATCCTATTCTTCAAGTTGCTTCATTGCTTGATCCCTTTGACTAATTAATTTTAGTATTTTACACTTGTTTTCAACTCGATAACCTACCAATACTTTTTGGTTTACTTGTTCCAAGTAATTTGATCAACATTTATATATTTACCTACTTCTTGCGCTTCATTGTGGATATAAATCTGTTGGCTCATTTGGGGCCTGGATTTATCGGGCTGCCTCCTTTCCTTGGCTCATCGTACGGTCTGTGAAGGTTGTCCTTGGCAAAATATATGTATCCCCTATTCGTGATTGTTTCATTCAACCCATCTTGTTCGTGAGTCCCCTTCTCTTGCTCGGGAGTCGAGTTGAAGAGTTTTTTCTTTATTCGTGATGCAAGAGCATGCAGGTTGCTTTGAAGAAGTGAAGATTAATTGTGGCCTCTGAGAAATGGCGTCCCTGAGGTCCACGACTCTCAGGGTATCTCCAAGGACCATAGGGTGGCTCCTCGCGGCCACACGAAATGGCTATCGGTCATTCCGAAGCAGGACACTAAAGTGCCCCGTGACGGCAACCCTTCTTCGCGTCTGTCTCCTCCAGATCTCGTGAGCTCCGAATCCCGCACCTTTGAGGTCTGCTTTGCCCTCTACTGGGCAGGCCTGGCTCTGCTTGGCATCTACGCCATCACCGTCCTGGGGGCGGCCTTGCCCCCTCGGCTTCTCGATCCGGCCTGGATCGAAAGGGTCTGCGGCAGCCTGCGAGGCGGAGTCAGCTTTCCGATCATCGCGCTGGTGCTGATCCTGCTGGGTGCCTATCTGGATAATCCCCAGCGCTCCAGCACCTACCTGCCCCGGCTGAGCTGGTTGTCTTTCTGGGTCGCCCTGGGCTTCTTTTTGATGATCCCTCTGCAGACCTGGGCTACCGTCACCCTGCTGGGCAGGATCGCCAAACAGGAGCAACAACAGCTGGGCGTCTTCAGCCGTGGTCTGGAGCGCATCCGCCTCTCTCTCTCCGAGGCTCAGCTCGCCGGCGCCATCGCCTCGATCCCCGGGGCTCCTGTGATTACGCCGGGAAGTCTCACCGTGCCCCTTCCCCAGGCGCGCCAGATGCTGATCCAGCAGATCGAGCCCCAACTTCGCCTGCGCAGCAACCAGCTCAAGGCGGAGTCCGCCACGCGCTGGAGGGAAGCCATGCCCCGCATGTTCAAGGATGCCGTGGTGGCGATCTTCTCCGCCTTGAGCTTCGCCGCCATCGGCCGCAACACCCCGGATGGGCCCACTCTCCTGGAGCGGATTCTCTTCCCCGGCATGAATCGGCTCGGCATCGTTGACCCCCATGTGCAGAAGCTTCTCGATCTGGAGGAGGCCAAGGCAGCCGGGAAGTTGACCGACCCACAGCCTGGCGAGGAGGCTGATCAAGAGCTTCCGCAGGGGCCTGATGCAGAGCCGCAGAAGCGGCCGGAAGCGGCCAAGGGGTTGGCACCCAGGCCATGGACGGAGGGAGTTCCGGGGCCGCCAGAGGAGGAAGAGGATTTCCAGCCAGAGAAGCATTACCCCTGAGGGGTCTCCCCAGTCCAGGCCCTCGGCCCGATTCAGCCCTGCCGCAGCACCGCCCAGGCAAACGCGGGGAGCGCCAACATGCGGCGCCAGCGCTGCGGCTCCTGCAGCAGCCGATAGAGCCATTCCAGGCGCAGAGAGCCCAGCCAGCCCGGTGCCCGCTTCTTCACCCCCGCCCACACATCAAAGCTGCCGCCCACCCCCATCCACAGCCCTGTGCGCGGCTGCAGCCCGTGGATCCAGGTTTCCTGGCGGGGCACCCCCATGGCCACCAGCACCAGATCGGGCTGCAGCTCCTGCAGCCGGCGCTCGATGCCCGGCCAGGTTTCTGCGCTTTGGTAGCCATGGCAGGCCAGGGCGAGCTGCAGGCCGGGGATCTCCACCGTCAAACGCTCCTGCAGGCGCGCCATCGTCTCCGGGGAGGCGCCCACCAGCGCCATCCGCCAACCCCGCTGCGCTCCGTGCTCCAGCAGACGGCGGGCCAGCTCGATGCCGGGGCTGCGCGGCACCCGCAAACCCTGCCTTCCCAGCGCCCACACCACTCCGGCTCCATCGGGAATCACCAGCTCCGCCGCCTCCATCACCGCCGCCAGGGACGGATTGGAGCGGGCGGTCATCGTCATCTCCGCGTTGAGGGTGACCACCTGACCGCCGCCGCTGTCGTGCAACGCCAGAGCCGCCGCCCATACATCCGCACAGGCATTAACAGGAATTCCTAACACACGGGAGCGGTCTTTTTCCGTCGCGACGGCTGCCATGGGCGGGGGGGGCGGCAGGAGAAAATCTATGGCCCAACCTGCGGTGGCGCACGCACCATGGCCCAGGGTCCCGCCTCCACCGTTCCGCTGCGCTCCACCGCCGCTCCCACCGCCGCTCCCCCCACAGCTCCCCCCTCCGGGGCCGATCCCGGCGTGCCCCCACCCCGCCAGGCCATCGATCCCCGCGCCCGGGCCGTGCTCCAGGAGCTCGATCGCCGCATCGACGCGGTGGTGCTCAGCCGCCAGCATCCCCTTACCGGCCTGCTCCCCGCCAGCACCGCCCACACCGTTCACGGCAACTACGGCGACGCCTGGGTGCGCGATTGCGTGTACTCGATCCAGTGCGTCTGGGGTCTGGCCCTCGCCCACCGCCGCCTGAGCGGCCCCTGCCGCCGCGCCTTCGAGCTGGAGCAGCGCGTGCTCCAGCTGATGCGGGGCCTGCTCGCCGCCATGCTGCGCCAATCCGCCAAGGTGGAGCGCTTCAAGAGCAGCCTCGATCCGCTCGACGCGATCCACGCCAAGTTCGACACCGCCAGCGGCGCTCCGGTGGTGCCCGACGACGGCTGGGGCCACCTCCAGCTCGACGCCACCGGCCTGTTCCTGCTTCAGCTGGCCCAGCTCACCCGCTCCGGCCTGGTGGTGGTGCAAACCCGCCACGAACGGGACTTCATCCAAAACCTGGTGTACTACGTGTGCCGCGCCTACCGGGTGGCGGATTACGGCATCTGGGAGCGGGGCGACAAGGGCAACCACGGCCTGCCGGAGCGCAATGCCAGCTCGATCGGCCTGGTCAAGGCCGCCCTCGAAGCCCTCGATGGCGTCGACCTCTTCGGTCCCCACGGCGATGGCAGCTGCTGCCTCGCCATCCCCCACGACGCCATCGTGCGCCTGCGCCGCGCCCTCGTCGGCCTCCTGCCCCGGGAATCCGCCAGCAAGGAGGCCGACAGCGCCTGCCTCTCGGTGATCGGCTACCCCGCCTGGGCGGTGGACGATCCGGCGCTGGTGGAACGCACCCGCGCCAAGATCCGCGGCGACCTGGGCGGCGCCTACGGCTACAAGCGCTTCCGCCGCGACGGCCACCAATGCGTGGTGGAGGACGTCACCCGCCTCCACTACGAGCCCGAGGAGCTGGCGGAATTCGAGCACATCGAGTGCGAATGGCCGCTCTTTCACGCCTACGAGCTGATCACCGCCTGCTGCGAGGAGCGCTGGGAGGAGGCCCGCCGCTGGCGCCGTCGCCTCGAGGAGCTGAGCGTGCCGGTGCACGGCGAACCGCTGCTGCCGGAGCTGTACTTCGTGCCGCCCGCCGCGATCGCCGCCGAGCGGCGCAACCCCGGCAGCCAGCCCCGCCAGCCGAACGAGAACGTCCCCCTGCTCTGGACCCAGAGCCTCACCTGGCTCGCCGATCTGCTCCTCCACGGCCTTATCACCCCGGAAGATCTCGACCCCTGCCACCGCCGCCTCGGCCTCCCCCTCGGCGCCAGCGAGGTGCTCGTCAGCCTGGTGCCCGCCGACGCCGACATCGCCGCCGCCCTGCGCCAGGCCGGCCTCCCGGTCGCTCCCCTCCCGGGTCCCGGCACGCCGGGCAACGACGCGCTGCCGCGCATCGCCAGCTCCCGCGAGCTCGCCCAGCGCATGGCCACCGTGGGGGCCAACGCCCGGCTGGGCCTTTCGGGCCATCCGCCGGTGCGCATGGAAACCATGGCCACCGCCCGCCTCTACCAGCTGGGCGACGAACGGGTGGCCTACCTGCCGGCGGTGCTCGAGGAGGACACCTTCTACCTCGCCGATGACCCTCTGCAGCTGGTGGACACGGTGGCGGCGGAGGTGCGCCTGCTGCGCCGCCACTGGCGCGGGGCCGGCGCTCCGCTGCTGCTGGTGCCCGTCGCCGCCGCCGCCTTCCAGCGCGATCCCGAGGCCTTCCTGGCCCTCGGCCGGGAGCTGCTCCGCGGCCAGCTGGAGGGGGTGCCGGTGCAGCTGGCGCCGCTGCAGGAGCTGGTGAGCCAGGCCAGCGTGGTGGATCTCTCCGACCAGGCCCTGGCGGCCTGCGAACTCTGGCCCAGCGAGCAGACCCTGCTGCCCCCCAGCACCAGCCGCGCCCCGCTCACCGCCCAGCAGGAGCAGGAGTTGGAGGAGATCCCGGTGGCGGAGCTGGCCGAGCGGCTCTGGCACAGCCGTTCGTTGGAGGAGCAGGCGGAGGTGCTGGAGCTGCTCGGCCGTCGGCTCGGCCCCAACGCCCGCCTGCAGGGCCCCGG
>JBIPMZ010000174.1:0-5271 GCA_044376165.1 Cyanobium sp. | reverse complement strand
GGGTCCTGGTCCACCAGGGCGACCACACCGCCGGGCCGCAGCAGCCGCGCCACCTCGGCCAGCACGGCGCAGGTGGCGGAGGCCGGCAGCTCATGGCACACGTACTGCAGGGTGACCAGATCGAAACTGGCGGCCGCCAGGCCGGTGGCCTCCGCGGCGGCGTGGTGCCAAGCGGCGATGCGCCCCTTCCCGTCGCGCACGCGGGCCACCGCCAGCATCTGGGGCGAGAGATCCAGCCCCTGCACCCGCACCGGCCCTCCGCCGTGGCCGGCCTGGCGGGTCTCCAGCCAGTCGGCCAGGGCCAGGGTGCTCACCCCCACCGAGCAGCCCAGATCGAGGGCGTCGTGCACCGGTCCGGCCAGGCTGGGTTCGATCACCGCGAAGATCGCCGCGCGCAGGCGCGCCTGGGCCTGCTCCGGGGTGAGGGTTTCGCCCGGCCACACCCGCAGCGCCATCGAAGCGGTGGCCTGCTCCGCCTCGCAGGCCGCCGGCCAGCAGAGGTTGCCTTCCGGGTACGCGTGGAAGGGGGCCCGGTAGTAGGCGGGCACCGTGGTGGCCGGATCGCGGCTGGCGGCCAGCAGCGGTTCGGCGGCGGCGCGCAGCTCCTGGCGCCGCGCTCGCCAGGCGATGCCGTTGCGCTCGGCGGTGCGGATGATCACCCGCCGCGCTTGCCAGAACAGCAACCGGCGCAACGGCGCCACCGCCAGTACGGCGGCGATCAGGCGGCCGAGGGGGTGACGGCTGTCGACCCAGGGGGGCGGGGTGGCGAGCGTCAAGGGGGCAAGCTCTCGAAAACCCAGTATCGCCAGCCTGGCCCTCGCCGGTCGCGCCCTTGGCGCTCCAGCGATCGAGGAGGGCGCCCCTGCGGTTTTGCCAGACAGCAACGCCCCCCTCACCACTTCCGATAGGGCAAAAACTTGCCATTCATCGTTACCTTCACCCGATCGCCCTTGGGGTCTGCCACCTTGTCGACGGTGAGGGTGAAGTCGATCGCTGACATGATGCCGTCGCCGCACTTCTCTTGGATCACGTCCTTCAGCGGCAGGCCGTACACCTGCAGGATTTCGTAGAAGCGATAGAGCAGGGGATCGGTGGGGATCACCGGATCGAGGGCGCCCTTGAGCGGGTAGGTGGTGAGGGCCTCCGCCAGGGCGTCGCGGTCGGCGGCGGGGATGGCGAGGGCCTCCAGCAGGGCTTGGGCCTGCTCCGGCGACGCGGTGGACTGGCCGTGCAGCAGGCTGGCCACCCACACCTCGTCCTGGCCCAGCCGCTCCCCCAGATCGGCGAAGCTCAGGCCGGTGCGGCGCTTGGCCGCCAGAAGGGTGGCGCAGTGGGGGGAGGAAGCCATGGACGCATCCGTGTCGCCAGGAGACCCTAGGCAGCCCTGGCGCGCCTGTCTGCTCAGCGGCGGCGCCAGCCGGCGGATGGGGCGCGACAAGGCGCTGCTGCCCCACCCGGAGGGCGGCTGCTGGCTGGAGCGCAGCCTGGGGTTGCTGGGGGAGCTGGCGATGCCGATCACGCTGCTCAGCCGCCACCGGGAGCACCTGGTGCGGGCGGCGGCGCTGGCGGAGCGCAGGGGGCTGGCGATCCTCGCGATCGAGGAGCCGCCGCCGTGGGAGGGGCCGCTGCGGGCGTTGGAGCGACTGATGGCCCTCCATCCCGATCACCGCCTGCTGCTCTGCCCGGTGGACCTGCCCCTCCTCAACCGCGCGGCGCTGGAGTCGCTGCAAGCGGCGGCGGCGGACGGAACGCCGAGCCTCCTGCTCGCCCACGACGGTGTGCGCCTTCAGCCCCTGCTCGGCGTCTACCCCAGCACCGCCGCCCGGCACCGAGATCTGCTCGACAGCCTGGCGCGGGGCGAGCGGCGGCTGCAGAGCTGGTTGGCGCGCCATCCCCACCGCGCCGTGCGGCTGGAGGCCGGCGCCCTGCGCAACGTCAACCATCCCCACGAGCTCCCCCCCCCGCCGGGCGGGGATCTCCCTAGCCTTCCGCCATGACGGTCGGCGTGCGCGATCAGCGGGGACGCCCCCTCGGGGTGCTGCGGCTCTCCCTCACCGCCCGCTGCAACCTCGCTTGCCCCTACTGCCTGCCGGACGGGCGGGAGCCGCCGGGTCTGCTCACCCTGGCGCAACGGCTGGCGGTGATCGAGGCCGCGGTGGCGCTGGGTGCCCGCAGCCTGCGGCTCACCGGCGGCGAGCCCCTGCTCCACCCGGAGCTGGAGGCCCTGATCGCCGCCGCCGCCCGTCTGCGCCGCCCCGCCCAGGCCGCCCCGCCCCGCCCCGCCCCGTCCCCTGGCCTCGAAGAGATCGCCCTCACCAGCAACGGCGCCCTGCTCAGCGCCGCGCGCGCCCGGGCCCTGCGGGCCGCTGGCCTCGATCGACTCACCCTCAGCCTCGATGGCGCCAGCGGGGCGGCGGTGGCGGCGATGGCGGGGTTGGCGGGCGGCGGGGCGGCGGGTGAGGCGCTGCTGGCGAAGGTGCTGGCGGCGATCGAGCACGCCCGCGCCGCCGGCTTCGATCCGGCGCGGGGCCAGCTGAAGCTCAACGCCGTGATCCAGCGCGGCCGCAACGACGACCAGCTGCTGCCCCTGGCGGCCCTGGCGCGGCAGCGGGGGCTGGAGCTGCGCCTGATCGAGTTCATGGACGTGGGCAACCGCAACGGCTGGCAACCCGCAGCGGTGCTCAGCGCCGCCGAGATGGTGGAGCGGATCGGGGCGCGCTGGCCCCTGGAGCCCCTCGGCCGCAGCGCCCACGGCACCGCTCGCCGCTGGCGCTACTGCGACGGGGCGGGCCATCTGGCGGTGGTGGCCTCCGTGAGCGAACCCTTCTGCGGCGATTGCAACCGCCTGCGCGTCACCGCCGACGGCCTCGCCTACACCTGCCTGTTCGCCGCCCCCGGCAGCGGCCTCGACCTCAAGCCCGCCCTCGCCCCCGGCGCTCCGGCGGGGGCCCTGCGCGAGGTGCTGGCGCACCGCTGGTGGGGCCGCCGCGATCGCTGGAGCGAGGAGCGCCAAGCGGCCTGGGCCAGCGGCGCGCCACTGGCGGCGCCCCATGCCGAGATGGCCTACCTGGGGGGCTGAACCCCGCTCACGGCTGATCTAGAACCACAGCATCCCCAGCCGCTCCCCTCCCGATGCCCCACGTCTGGCAGACCCCCGGCCCCGGCGAAGCCCTGCTCCGCCAGGAGGTGGCCCCGCTCGAGCCCGGCCGCGATGAGCTGGTGCTCGATGTGCTGCACTGCGGCCTGTGCCACAGCGATGTGTCGATGATCGACAACTCCTGGGGCATGAGCGCCTACCCGCTGGTGGCCGGCCATGAGGCGGTGGGCCGGGTGGTGGCGGTGGGCGACGGGGTGGATCCGGCGCTGATCGGCCAGCTGCGCGGCGTGGGCTGGTTCGCCGGCAGCTGCGGCCACTGCGACCAGTGCCTGGCGGGCCGCGGCAACCTCTGCGATGCCGCCGAAAGCACGATCGTGGGCCGGCCGGGCGCCTTCGCCAGCCAGGTGAAGGCCCAGCAGAACTGGGCGATCCCCCTGCCGGAGGGCCTGCCCACCGCCGCCGTCGGTCCCCTGTTCTGCGGCGGCATCACGGTGTTTGCGCCCCTGTTCGATGAGGCGGTGTCCCCCACCGCTCGGGTGGCGGTGATCGGGGTGGGGGGCTTGGGCCACATCGCCCTGCAGTTCTGTCGCGCCTGGGGGTGTGAGGTGACGGCGGTCACCGGCAGCCCGGCCAAGGCGGAGGAGGCCCGCCAGCTGGGCGCTCACGATGTGGTGGCGCTGGCCGATCTGGCCGATCACGGCGGCCGCTTCGACCTGATCATCAACACCAGCAATCAGCCCCTCGACTGGGGCGTGGTGATCGGCTCCCTCGGGCGCCTGGGACGCCTGCACCTTCTCGGGGCCGTGCTGGAGCCCCTCAGCGTGAACGCTTTCGATCTGATCGTCACCCGGCGATTGATCACCGGCAGCCCCACCTCGTCGCCGGCCAGCCTGCGCAAGATGGTGGCGTTCTGCGCCCGCCACAATATTGTGCCGATGGTGGAGCCGCTGCCGATGGCGGAGATCAATACGGCGATCGAGCGCCTGCGGAAAGGGGATGTGCGCTATCGGTTTGTGCTGGATGGGCCGGCCTGAGCCAGCGCACCGGATCGCCCACCGCCATCGGCCCGGGCTCCAGCACGCTCAGGCGGATGCCGGCGGTGACGCGGTTGTGGCGGGCGGTGGCGCGCAGGATCTCCAGCTCCTCCGGCAGATCCCCCTGGGCCAGGGTGGTGATCACGCAGCGGGGGCAGCCGCCGTCCACCCGCAACCGCAGCCGCTCGCCGATCGCCAGCACCCCGCCGCTCCAACCCTCCTCCACGAAGCCGCTGGCCTCATCGCTCGCGGCGATCAGCAGGTTGGGCCGAAAGCGCTCGACCGCGAAATCCAAGGCCGGCTCCAGCCGCTTCAGCTCCGCCAGGGTGGCGGTGCTGAGGGCATGGATCGGACAGGCATCGAAGAAGGTGCCCGCCGGCAGCACCAGCTCGTTGGTGATGTTCTGGAAGTCGCGGCCCTCCACCGGCGGCCAGTACTGATCAAGGCTGGCGCCGGCCGGCGGCTGATCGAGCAGTCGCACCTCCCGTCCCAGCCGTTGCGACAGGCGCTCCGCTAGAGCGGGATCCTCGCTGCGCAGGCTCGTCTCGGGGGCGTCGGGCCCATCCAGCGGCCCCTCCACCGCCACCGGCGGCAGGGGCAGCCCGGCCCGGGGCTCCTCCAGGTAGCGGGCGCGGTAGGCGAGCAGATCTCCCCAGCGGCGGGGGTTCTTGGCGCTGGCCACCCGCTGGGCCTGCGGATCCCAGAGGGCGTAGCCGCGGTCGCCCACCACCCCGCGCGCCTCCACCGCCAGGCTCTCCCGCCGCTCCCCCCGCATCGACTTCACCGGATAGCGCCAGAGGGCCTGCACATGGCCCACCAAGGTGTCGGAGAGGGGAGCGGCGTTGGGCGGGGGGAGGGTCAAGGGGGGGCGGGGATCGGCGGGGTTGAAACTTTCGCCGGGTTCGTGACACCGGGCGGGTAGCCATCCCTACGAATAGCTGACCGCATCTCCGCCGAGAAAATCCTCTCCCGGAATTCATCCTTGGGGGGTGATGCGGGTCAAGCCCGGGCGGCCGGCCGCCGGGCATTCTGGGGGCTCCTGCCGGAGGACCTGCGATGCCCCCCCTGCCGCCGCCCGAGCCCTCCCGGCTCCTGGAGACCACCGCCAGCCTCGACGCCCGCAAGATCCGCTTCGAGATC
>JBIPMZ010000173.1:0-5277 GCA_044376165.1 Cyanobium sp. | reverse complement strand
CGCTCGCCACGGCTTCCCCCAGCCGGGTTTCGATCGCCGCGAGCTCCGCCTCCAACTGGGCCAGCAGCTCCGGGATGTGGGCGTCCACATGGTCCGGCAGGATCGCCTCGAACGGGGGGAGGCCCTCTCCGAGCAGCAGCGCTGGGGGGAGCTGGGGAGCAAGGGCCATCGGCGCCGGGGAGATTCAGAACCCCATTCCAACGGATCGGCCGGGCGCTTGGCGGGAGGGAAAGGCGAACCTCAGCCCAGGGCCTGGCTGCTCGACAGAGCCGTCAGACCCACCTGGCCCAGCTCGGTGGCCAGGGCGTTGGTGCTCGCTTCGTAGAGGTCGATCGCCACCCGCGGCCAGAAGCCGATCACCAGGGTGGGCACCAGCAGGGTGAGGCCGATCACGAGCTCCCGCGGTCGCATGTCGCCCACCACCGCCAGCGCCGGAATCCTCGGGCCGAAGAACACCCGCCGGCAGAGGGAGAGGAGGTACACCGGGGTGAGCACCAGGCCGATGGCCGCCAGCACCACGGTGATCACCCGAAAGCCGGTGGTGAAGGCATCGCTGGAGGTCACCCCCAGAAACACCGTGATCTCACTGACAAAACCGCTCATGCCGGGCAGGGCCAAGGAGGCCAGGCAGCTCGCCAAGAAGAAGGCAAACGTGACCGGCAGGGCCTTCGCCAAACCGCCCATGTTGGGAATCGAGAGGGTTTCGGTGCGCTCGTAGAACACGCCGGTGATGAAGAACATCGCCGCGGCAATCAAACCATGGCTGATCATTTGCAGCATGGCACCGCTCAGGCCGAGGGCATCGATCGCCCCGATCCCCACCAGCACAAAGCCCATGTGGCTCACCGAACTGCAGGCGATGCGCCGCTTGACGTTGTCCTGGGCGAAGGCGTTGAGGGCGCCGTAGATGATATTCACGATCCCCAGCACCACCAGGGCCGGCGCCAGCAGGTGATGGGCCTCCGGCAGCATCTGCACGTTGAAGCGGAGCAAGGCATAGCCGCCCATCTTGAGCAGCACCCCCGCCAGCAGCATGGAAACCGGGGCGTTGGCCTCGCCGTGGGCATCCGGCAGCCAGGTGTGAAGCGGGAAGATCGGCAGCTTCACACCGAAGCCCACCAGGAAGCCGAGGTAACACAGCAGACCAAAGCTGCCGCCGGGGCTGCGGGCCGCCAGCTCCCCGAGATTGAGGGTGAAAGGGCCGTTGAGAGCCAGGGCCAGACCACTGATCAAGATCAGCAGGGAAGCGGTGGCCGTGTAGAGGATGAATTTGGTGGCGGCGTACTGGCGTTGCTTGCCACCCCAGATGGCGATGAGCAGGTACACCGGCACCAACTCCAGCTCCCAGGCCAAAAAGAAGAGCAGGAAATCCTGGGAGAGAAACACCAGGCTTTGGGCGGAGGCCTGAAGCAGCAGCAGAGCGAAATAGAGGCGGGTTTTGCGGGCAATGTTCCAGCTGGCCGCCGCCGACAGCAGGGTGACAAGGCCGCTGAGCACCACCAGCGGAGCCGAGAGACCGTCAGCCCCCAGGGACCACTCCAGACCGAGGGCGGGAACCCAGGGCACCCTCTCCACCAGTTGCAGCCCGGCTTGATCGCCGTGGAACAGTCGGGAGAAGGTCCAGAGCATCAGGCCGAGGTCGGCCAGCAGGGTGACGAGGGCAACGGTGCGGGGCAGCTTCGGGTCGCTGGGATCCCCCGGCAGCAGAGGCATCACCAGGGCTGCCGCCGCCGGCAGCAGCACGATCAGGCTGAGCCAGGGGAAGGCGGCGGAGGACGCGACCGGAAGGGAAAAGGAGGCGTCCATCACGGGCAACAGCGTGCGACTTGGCAAGAGCGAAAATATCGCTACCGGTCCACAGGGATCGGAGCGGATGGGCATCGCCGCGGCTGAGCATATCTACTCAGCTGAGGGAGCTGGCGGTTTTTTGGATCAAGCACTCGCTGCGATCGGCTGCCAAAGGCTGCCCCGCTGTTGCAACCCCACCACGGCGTGCTTGCTGCTCACCCCCTCCCCCTGCCAGGCCGCCACCATCGCCTCCCCCACCCCTTCCGCCCGCTCCTCGCTGCAGAGGGCCAGCAGGGTGGGGCCGGCGCCGCTGATCACGCAGCCCCAGGCCCCCGCGCTCAACGCCGCTTCCCGCACCGTCCGGCCCCCCTGGATCAGGCCCCAGCGGTACGGCTCATGGAGGCGATCGTGCAGGCCGTCGCTGATCAGATCGCCGCTGCCCGTGCGCAGGCCCTGGAGCAGCAGGGTGAGAGCCCCCAGGTTGATCACGGCATCCTGGATCGGGATGCTGCGAGGCAGGGCCCGCCGCGCCTCGCTGGTGCTCAGCCGAATCCCGGGGATCGCCACCACGGCCTTCACCCGCTCGGACCATTCGCAGCGCAGCACCCGCCAGCGCTGGGAGGCGGCCCGGGCCGTCAGGCACAGCCCCCCCACCAGGGACGGCACCACGTTGTCGGGGTGTCCCTCCAGATCGATCGCCAGCTCCAGCAGCTTCTCGCGGCTCAGGGGTTCCCCCATCAACGCGTTGGCCCCCACCAAGCCGGCCACGATCGCCGTGGCGCTGCTGCCCAGGCCTCGGGCCGGCGGCACCGCCAGCTCCACCCGCGCCCGCAGGGCCACCGGCTCCTCCCCGGCCTCCCGCCACACCCGCTGGGCCGCTCGGTAAACGAGGTTGTCGGGCCCGCCGCGCAGGTGGGTGCCCTCGCTCCCCTCGATGATCAGGTCGAAGCGCTCCCCATCCCCCTCGATCACATCCAGAACGAAGCGGTTGGCGAGGTCGAGAGCCGCTCCGAGGCAGTCGAAGCCGGGTCCGATGTTGGCCGTGGTGGCGGGGACATCCACCACCACCCCCTGGCCGATCTGGGGGCGCACCATTCCTGAAGATTCACTGCGGAATAGTGTTGCAGTCAGCCGGCCCGCCGCCGGACCCGCTCTCAACGGAGCCGGGCCAGGGCTCGACAGGCGGCGCTGAACGATCCCGCCGCCGGGTCGATCACCGCCTGGATCGGGATGGGCTCCAGGGTGGAGCGCAATCGCCCCTTGGCCAGAAAGGCCTCTTGGAAAGCGGGGGCGCGCAGCCCCCCCAGGAGCTTGCCCGCGGTGCCGCCCGCCAGCCACACCCCCCCCCGGCTGAGGCAGGCCAAGGCCAGATCCCCCACCACCGATCCGTAGGCCGCCAGCCAGAGCTGGAGCGCCTCTGCCGCCAGGCTGTCGCCGCCAGCCGCCGCCGCTGCCACCGCCGCCGGCAGGTCGACAGGCGTGCCCGCAGCGCTGGCGGGCCCATCCCCTCGCGCTGCGCCTTGCTGCTGCTGCTGCCAGCGCAGGGCCACATCGCTGAGGGGGTGATCCCCCGCCGGGGCGCGACAGCTCAGCAGCCAGCGGGCCACCTGGCCGAGGCCCGTGCCACTCACCACCCGCTCGATCGAAACCCGCTCCAGCTGCAGGTCGTGCTGCAGCCACTGCTTGAGCTGCCACTCCGCCTCGCTGCGCGGGGCAAACTCCCCATGGGCCGCCTCCGAGGCCAGGGCCCGCAAGCCCGCTGCGGTGGGAACGCCCACGGCCACCCCCAACCCCGTCCCGGCCCCCAGGATCAGCCGCGGCTCCTCCGCCAGGGGCGAGCCCTCCCGCACCGGCGCCAGCTGTTCGGGCTGCAGATGCGGCAGTCCGTACACCAGCACCGCGAAATCGTTCACCAGGTCGATGCAATCGATCGCGCAGGCCATCGCCAGCTCCGATTCGCTGAGGTGCCAGTCGAGGTTGGTGAGCTGCGCCCGGCCCCCCTGCACCGGGCCGGCCACGGCGAAGCAGGCGGCCTTGGGTCGGGGGTGGCCGGAGGCTTCCCCTTCCCCCAGGAAATGGACCACCATCGGGGCGAGATCCGACCAGTCGGCGGAGGGGAAGCGCTCGCTGGCCCGCAGCTGGAGGGAAGCGCCATCCCAGCTGTAGAGGCTGAGCAGCGTTTTGGTGCCGCCGATGTCGCCGGCCAGCAGGGTGGTCATGCGGAGGGGGTCTCGCCGAGGTGGGGCAAGGCAAGGGCGGCGGCCCGCAGCGCATTGGCTTCGGCCGCCGCGGCCGTGAGGTCGGCCAACGCCACCGGCCCCAGCTCCCCGCCGCGGCGACTGCGCAGATTGATCTGCTGGTTTTCCGCCTCCTTGGCGCCGATCACGCCGAGCACGGGGATCTTCATCTGTTCGCCGTTGCGAATCAGCTTGCCCAGCCGGTCGCCGGAGGAATCGACGCTGGCGCGCACGCCGGCCGCCCGCAGCTGGCGGAGCACCTCGTCGGTGTAGGGGCGCACCTCATCGGTGACCGGCAGCAGACGCACCTGCTCGGGGGCCAGCCAGAACGGGAAGTCGCCGGCGTAGTTCTCGGTGAGGATCCCGAAGAACCGCTCCAGGGAGCCGAAGATGGCGCGGTGGATCATGATCGGCCTCTGCCGGGAGCCGTCGGCCGCCACGTACTCCAGCGCGAAGCGCTCCGGCAGGTTGAAGTCGAGCTGGATCGTGGAGCACTGCCAGAGCCGGCCGATGGCATCTTCGATCTTCAGATCGATCTTGGGCCCGTAGAAGGCGCCGCCCCCCTCATCGATCTTGTAGGCCCAGCCCTTGCGCTCCAACGCCTCCACCAGCCCCCGTGTGGCCAGCTCCCACACCTCGTCTGCGCCGATGGCTTTCTCGGGCCGGGTGGAGAGGTGAATTTCGTAGCTGCGGAAATCGAAGGTGGAGAGGATGTATTCGGTGAGATCGAGAACGCGCAGGATCTCCTCCCCGATCTGCTCCGGCAGACAGAACACATGGGCGTCGTCCTGGGTGAAGCCCCGCACGCGCATCAGGCCATGCATTACGCCAGGGCGCTCATAGCGGTAGACGGTACCCAGCTCCGCCCAGCGGATCGGCAGCTCGCGGTAGGAGCGGAGCCGCGCCGCATAGGTGAGCACATGGAACGGACAGTTCATGGGCTTGAGCTGAAACTGCCGCTCGTCCACCTTCATCGGCCCGAACATGCTCTCGGCATAGAAATCGAGGTGGCCGGAGGTGTGCCACAGCTCGATGTCGGCCACATGGGGGGTGTAGAGCAGCTCGTAGCCCGCCGCAAAGTGGGCCTCGCGCCAGAAGTCTTCGATCAGCAGGCGCATGCGCGCACCGCGGGGGTGCCAGAACACCAAGCCTGCACCCGCTTCCTCCTCGATCGAGAACAGATCGAGATCTTTGCCCAGGCGGCGATGGTCGCGCCGCAGCGCCTCCTGCCGCCGCCGCTGGTGCTCGGCCA